>JAYVBO010000712.1:0-5061 GCA_043750435.1 Betaproteobacteria bacterium
TAGTCATAGACCAGCGACTCGTCGGCGTTAATGTGCCAATGCGTCGCGAAAGACACCTTGGAGGCCATGGATCGGGTCGTGATCGCATGGTCGATGTAGCCGGCCGCGCCGTCGAAGACATAGCTGTATTCGAAGGCATTGAAGGCGCGCAACTGGTCGATGTAGCCGTTGCTGGTCAGCTCGTAGATCGGGTCTTCTTGCGCGTAGGCGTTGAAGTCGCCCACCAGCACCACATCGTTGCTGCCACTGGAGGTTTGCAGTTGCGCCACGAAGGTGCGCAGGCGCTGGGCCTGCAGCACACGGGTGGCGTTCCAGCAGCCCTGGCCGTCGCCCTTGTCGGCGTCGGCGCCGCTGCCCGAGGGGCAACTGCTCTTGCTCTTCAGATGGTTGACCATCAGCGTGAACTTCTCGCCGTTGGCCATCTGGAAGGTCTGCGCCAGCGTCGGGCGGTTGTTGACGGCGTTGGTGTCGCTTTGCGCGGCGCCGAAAGTCGACATGCGCGACGGCTTGTAGATGATGGCCATCTTGATGGCGTCGTCACCGGTGCCGGCGGCAGGGTCGACCACATAGGTGAAGGTGCCGGCGCCGACCTTGGCGTTCAGCGCCGCAACCAGGTTGCCGACGGCCACGCCGGCGTTGTTCTGGATTTCCATCAAGCCGAAGACGTCGGCATTGACGGCCGCGATGGCCTCGACGATCTTGGCGCGTTGGCGCAGGAATTCGGTCAGGCTGTCGGCGCCGCGGCAGTTGCTGGCGGACACCGCACCGCCCAGGCTGCAGCCCTGGCCGGTCAGGCCGTCAGCGGTGGCGCCGTTGGTGAAAGTGGTGAAGAAGTTCAGCACGTTGAAGCTGCCCAGCTTGACGTTGCCGCCCACTGCCGGTGGGGCCACCGTGCGCGGGTTGCTGGCCACGAAGACCGGTGCCACGGTGGGGTGGATCTTGTAGTCGCCTGCGCCGCTGGCGCTGGCGGTGGCCAGGCCGTAGTCGATGACGCCGGTCAGCGACGCGATGGTGTTGCCACCCCGGTCCAGGCCCGGGTTCAGGTAGGGAGTCGGGTTGGGGTACTGCAGGCTGCTGCCGTCGTCCAGGATGATGGCGCTGCGCTTGTTCTGGTCCACCAGGGCCAGGTACTGCGCGCTGCCCGGACGGAAGGCATTGGTCGGGGTCTGCATGCGGCCGCCGGCCGACAGCGTCATCTGGCCGTAGCGGCCCAGGAAGTAGTTCTGGCCCACGGTGAAGGGGCCGTTGATGCTGACCAGCATGCCTTCATAGCGCTCCAGGTCGTCGTTCACCAGTTCGGGCAGGGTGACCACTGTCGGGGTGATGGTGTAGCCAGTGCCGGTCAACGTGACGCTGCTGATGGCGGTCAGTTCGGTGACGGTGTGCGCGGCCGTGTCGGCGCTGGTGCCGACGTTGAACTCGGTCACCGTGCCAGTCACTTCCACCAGGTTGCCCACGGCAACAGCCGGGTAGACCGTCGACGTGAACACGAAGATGCCGTCGGACGTCAGCGGGTTGCCGTCGCCGGTCAGGTCTTGCATGAAGAAGCCGTTGTTGTTGATCTTGGTGACCACGCCGCTGGTGATGACGTTGGTGGCCGCGAAGGGGCTGGTTGCGCCGCTGCCCTGGATGGCGTAGATCTTCCGGGCCACGGCGGCACCACCGCCGCCGCCGCCACCGCCGCTGTTGCAAGGCTGCGCGGCCGAAGCGCTGTTGCGCGGCGAGGGCGTGACAACCGAGAAGTCGGTGCTGTTGTTGTCGGTGTCCTGGCAGCTGTTGACGCCGGCGTTGGCGCGGACCAGGGCCGTAGCATTGGCCGGCGCAGGCGCATAGGCCGTTTCAAAGCAACTGGCTGTGGCACCGAAGCCGACAAAGTCAGCCACCACGCCACTGGGCAAGGGGCAGGCGCCAGACAGCGCGGTGTTGTTGGTCACCAGGGCCAGCTTGCCGGCGGTGGCGCTCATGTTGGTGGTGCCTGTGACGTCCGCCGTCGGCAAAGCAGCGCCGACCGCGCCACCGGATGCCAACTTGATCAGGAAGTAGCCGCCGGCCGGGATAGACCCCGACAACGCGGTGTTGTTGGTCCAGGTGCTGCCGGCCGCCGAGGCGTACTGGATGGTCCAGCCCGCCAAGCTGACCGCAGCGGCGCCGTTGTTGTGCAGCTCAACAAAGTCGTTGGTGTAGACGGCGCTGGTGTTGCCACCGCCGCCGTAGACCTGGCTGATCATCACGGCGGCGCTGGCCGGCACGGCGCTGAGCGCCAGGCAGGCCATGGGCAAGATGGCGGCCAGGCGTGTCAGCCAGGGGCGCAGCGCAAAGCGGTGGTCGGGGTTCTGGATCATGTAAGCGTCCGAATGAGGTCACTGAACACGCAGACCCTGCGGAACACCCGCAGGGTCTGGTTTGAAGGGCAATGGTGGCGCCGGCACGGTGTACCGGCACACAGCACCGTCAGGCGTTGCGGCGCTTGGCGATGAAGGCCAATGCGGCCAGACCGGCCAGCAGCATGGCCGCTGTGTCGGCTTCAGGCACCGGGGTCAAGTTGACGGTGAAGTTGTCGACACGGCCGGTGCCACCCGACGCCACCGTGGCGCCGCCGATCGACGCCGTGGAGTTGTCGATCAGACGCACGAATACCGTTGCGCTGTTGTTCAGCGCAGACACGGCCGACAGGTTGACCACGTTCGTGAAGGCGCTGCTGCTGCTGGCGCTGGTCCAGGTACTCGCCAGCACCGTGTAGGTGCTGAAGTCGGTGTAGGCGGTGCCGTCGGTGCTGTAGGTCAGCTTGAAGTCTTTCGGACCGGTGCTGCTGCCGGCCTGGTCGAAGCTCAGTATCAAGCCGCTGTAGCCGGTGGTGCTGAAACTGAACTGCCAGTAGTCGCCGACGGCCCAGGTGTTGACGCTGGCGGACTTGGCCGAACCGTTGCCAGCCGGGGTAGACCAGGTCGCGCTGCTGGCGTGTACGCCGCTGGCCGTACCGGTGCCCAAAGAGGCCGCGATGCCGGACCACGTGGTCGAGGCTGCCGGCGCGGTGACGGCCTCGAAGTCCCACTGCACCACAGCGACGGCCTGGGCCTGGGATGTGTATGCGGCCACTGCAAGGGCGGCCAGAACGGTCTTGATCAAGGGGTTCTCCTGCGCGAAGTGAATGTGCTTGGATGCAACAACTGCGACCTGCTCGGCCTGCTGTGCGTCACCTTAGAGCCCAAGCATGAATCATGCGTGACGGCCGTGGGCTTGGGGAGTTCACCCCCCCTCAGGAAGGGGGGGGGTGGGTCAGCCACCTACACTGCGCCGCTGCCGCATCGGCACCCTGCAGCTATCCCTGGACCACCATGCCTTTGCACCGCCTGTTTGCCGCGCTGATGGTCTTGTTGTGCGCCGGGGCCCAGGCTCAGGCACCGCTGCCGGGGCCCGCGCAGCCGGCGGCTGCCCTACCGGCCTTGCAGCCGGTCACCCGCGTCGAAGGCATCACCGAGTACCGCCTGCAAAACGGCTTGCAAGTGCTTTTGGTGCCCGACGACAGCAAGCCCACGACCACGGTGAACCTGACCTACCGTGTGGGTTCGCGGCACGAGAACTACGGCGAGACCGGCATGGCGCACCTGCTTGAGCATTTGCTGTTCAAGGGCACGCCGACCACGCCCGATGTGTGGGCCGAATTCAACAAGCGCGGCATGCGGCCCAACGGCAGCACCAGCTTCGACCGCACCAACTACTTCGCCAGCTTTGCAGCCAACGACGACACCCTGCGCTGGTACCTGGGCTGGCAGGCCGATGCGATGCTCAACAGCTACATCGCCCGCAAAGACCTCGACACCGAAATGACCGTGGTGCGCAATGAATTCGAGGCCGGCGAAAACAGCCCCGAACGGGTGCTGCTGCAGCAGACCCTGGGCGAGGTCTACCACTGGCACCACTACGGGAAAAACACCATCGGCGCGCGCAGCGACATTGAAAACGTCGACATCCCGCGCCTGCAGGCCTTCTACCGCCTGCACTACCAGCCCGACAACGCCACGCTCACGGTGGCCGGCAAGTTCCAGCCCGAACAGGTGCTGGCCTGGACGGTGCAGGCCTTCGGCGCGCTGCCCCGGCCCAGCCGCGTGCTGGCGCCCACCTACACGCTGGACCCACCCCAAGACGGCGAGCACCAGGTCACGGTGCGCCGCGTCGGCGGCAACCCGGCCATCCACATGGCCTACCCGACCTTGCCCGGTTCGCATCCCGATTTCGCCGCGGTGGAGATGCTGGCTTCGGTGTTGGGCGACACGCCCGGCGGCCGCCTGCACAAGCGCCTGGTGGAACGCAAACTGGCCGCGCAGAGTTTCGGTTTCGCCTGGTCGCTGGCCGAGCCCGCGCCGCTGATCGTGGGTGTGAGCCTGGCGCCCGGGCAGGACCTGGACCGCGCCCGCAACGCGATGGCCCGTGTGCTGGACGGGCTGCGCACCGAGCCCGTGACCGCGCAGGAACTGGAGCGTGCGCGCACGCAGTGGCTGAACGACTGGCAGCAGGGCCACACCGACCCCGAACGCGTGGGCGTGGCGCTGTCCGAGGCCATCGCCAACGGCGACTGGCGCCTGTACTTCGTGCGGCGTGACCAGGTGCGCAAGCTGACCCTGGCTGACGTGAACCGCGTGGCCGCCACCTGGTTGCGGCCCGACAACCGCAGCGTGGGCCTGTACCGGCCGACCACCCGCCTGGCGCCGCCCGACCGCGCCCCACAGTCGGCCCGCGTGGACGTGGCGGCACTGGTGCAGGGTTACCAGGGCGACCCGGCCGAGGCGGCGGTTGAAACCTTCGAAAGCACGCCGGCCAACATCGACCGCCGGACCCAGCTGTCCATCTTGAAAGGCGGCAGCGGCCTGAAGATCGCCCTGCTGCCCAAGGGCACGCGCGGCCGTGCGGTGCAGGCCCAGCTGCTGTTGCATTTCGGCGATGTGACCAGCCTGAAGGGCACGGAAGTGGTGGCCGCTTTCGCGGGCAGCCTGTTCGACAAAGGCGGCGCCGGCCTGACGCGCCAGCAGATCGCCGACGCCTTCGACCGCCTGCAGTCCAGCG
>JAYVBO010000713.1:0-2170 GCA_043750435.1 Betaproteobacteria bacterium
CAGCCGATGGTCGGCCCTTTCCACTTTCCCGATGTCACGCTGCAGGTCTACCCGCTGCTGGCCGACCGTGTGAAGCTCGACCACTTCGTCGAGCAGTACCTGAACGAAACCATGAAGGGCTCGGGGCAGAAGTTCGCCACCATGGGTTCCTACGCCTACCTTCTCGTCCAGTGCACCGGCGACCAGAACGGCACCATGTGGTCGAGCGCCAACAACATCGGCTGGTGGGCTGAACGGGAAGTCTCCTTGTGCGTGCCGGTCAAGTGGTACAGCGTCAATCCGAAAACCCACGCCCTTGAATTGGTCAGCGTGGCGATGGTTGCGCCCTTCGTGTATTCCAGCAACGGCCGCGCCGTCATCACCGACCGCGAGGTCAATGGCCGCCCTTCCGTGAAGGCCACCATCAGCAGCCCGCGCGACGTCTGGCTGGGCGAGTCCGGGCCCGACCAGCCGCGCCAGTATCTGCGTCTGGACACCGAACTCTTCCCCGCGCTGGGCTACGGCCAGAAGGCCGAAGAACGCACCTTGCTGGAAATCGACGGCCGCGACGTGCTGGCCTACAACGACAGTGTGGGCTGGCGCCTGGTGGCCGAGCGCTGGGGCCCGCAACTGGTCGACGACCTGATGGTCAAGGCCGAGATCTGCGACCGCCAGTCTGAACATGTCCAGGCTGCCAAGGCCCTGGCCTTGGAAGTTCTCGGGCACGGCACGCCCATCAACTGGCTGGTGCTGAAGCAGCACCGCGACGCGGCCGAAGTCGACAAGGCCTGCTACCAGGCGCTGGTGTGCACGACCCGGTCCATCACCCGCATCTACGACATCCGCGAGATTGAAGACCGGGTGCATGTGCGCGTGCACCGCAGCGTCGGGCACCCGCTGGTCGAGACCTTGGGCCTGAAGGTGAAGAGCGTCGATTCCACCGGCAACGGCGTGGTGGCCAACCTGCAACCCCTGCGCCCGTTCTGGATGCGCATATCGGCCCAGGAAGACCTGGGCCGCGTGGTTGCGGTGCACAAGGGCGATGGCAGCTGGCAGGTGCAAGCGCCCTGGGCCGGCGCTGCGCCGAACGACGCAGACCCTGCGCACAACGCGGCGGTGGCCGAACCCTATTTCCGCGCCCGTGGCTGGACCCAGGTCAGTCCGCAGTGGGATCTGGCGCCGCAGCAGCTGCGCTCACAGGTCGCGCGCGAGTTGCGCAACGCGCTTTACGCCAGCCTGCAGGCCGCTGCTGTGACGCTGCGTCAGGTCCCGCAGGCGCAGCGCAATCAGGTGCGCGACCAACTGGAGCAGCTGTACTGGACGGCCAAGTCGCCGGCCCGCAAGCTGCTGTCGGACCTGCAGCAGGCCGAGCGCGAAGGCGCAGTGGCGACTTTTGCCGAGGCGCGCAGCGTGGCCGACCTGCAGCGGCTGGAGCAGGCCTTGCTAGGCGCCGGACTGGACTGGAAGACCGCCAACCCCGACGAGCAGCGTTTGACTGTCAAGGATGCGCAGGTCCACATCGCCAAGCTGCAGGACATGCAGGTGGTGCTGGAGACCATCCTCAACGCGGAGTGGGAAAACTGGGGCAACCCGCGCTGGTACCAGGACCGAACGCGCAGCCGAGAAAGCCTGGAAGCGCTGGACCCGATGCCGACCCACCGGGTGCCGGCGTATTCCCTGCAAGGCGGCCTGGAGGCCTACGCACCCTGCACGACGGCGACCGGTTTGAAGCCGGAACTGGCCGCCACCCGAGATGGCGCCTGGTTCTACGTCGAGCGACCGGAAACACCGTCAGGCGGCTAGGCGAAGCGCCTTCGCCGACCCTGCGTTCAGCAGCTGCCGATGCTGCGGTACCAGGCGATGGCGTCGCGCAGCGTGTCGTCCAGCGGGCGGGGCCACACACCCAGGTCGCGCTGCGCCGGGCCGGTCTGCATGGCGTAGCCGTCCAGCACCAGCAGCGAACCCAGGGCCGGCACCGGCGAGGCCCGCCCCAACAGGGCCCAGCCGGCCTCCGTCCACAGCATGCCGCCGGCCGCTAACCGGGCCGGCAGGCGGCGCCGGGGTGCGGCCACGCCACCCAGCTCACAGACGCGCTGCGCCAGGCTGTCGGTGCGCGTGTTGTGGCCGGCCAGGGCCATGGGCGCGCCGTAACGCTGCTGTTCGACGGCCAGGCGTGCGGCCAGCGCCACGT
>JAYVBO010000714.1:0-2166 GCA_043750435.1 Betaproteobacteria bacterium
CCGTGGAGTTGGAGCCGGTGCCGGCCATGACGGGCACGCGCTTGTTGGCGTGCTGCACCGCCACGCGGATGATTTCGCAGTTTTCTTCGGTCGAGACGGTGGGCGATTCGCCGGTGGTGCCGACCACGCCGATGCAGTCCGTGCCTTCGGCGATGTGCCAGTCGATGAGGCGGCGCAGGGCGACGTAATCGACGCTGCCGTCGTCCTGCATCGGGGTCACGAGCGCAACGATGCTGCCAACGATGGGTTTCATAGGGGTGGTGCTGGCCGACAAGCGCGGCGTTTACGGTGGCAAGGCCAAACCGCCATTTTAGCGGGCAGGCACTGCGGCACCTGCCGCAGCGTCTAAGGGGTAATGCGAGGCGTCGGTGTCGTCGTGTGACGACCGCACGGCCGCAATGCGTTGCAGACAGCGCGCCGGATCGGTCACCAAGCCGTCTTCAAAGGCCACCACCCGCAGGCCGGCGCAGACCTGCAGCAGTTCACCGGGCTGCAGCAGGAAGTCGGGTCGCGACGGTTTGCCGTAACGCTGCTGGCCCTGCGCGAAGGTCTCAAAGACCAGCACGCCACCCGGTGCCAGCGCGGCCAGCAGGTCGGGCCACAGCGGGCGCCACAGGTAGTTTGTGACGACGATGGCGTCGAAGACGCGGCCCGGCAGCGGCCAGGGTGCGCCTTCGAGGTCGGCCTGCACGGCCTCAATGCCGGCCGGCAGGCCCTGCAGTGCTTCGGCGTTACGGTCCACGCCAGTCACCGCAAAGCCTTGTGCCGCCAGCCACAGCGCGTGGCGGCCGCTGCCGCAGGCGACATCGAGCACGCGGCCGCCCGGCTTGATCAGCCCGGCAAAGCGCTGCACCCAGGCTGACGGCTCGCCGCCCGGCGCGTGGTGGCCGCTACCTGCGGGGCTCAAAAGCACGACCACACCTTGTTGGCCAGATCAACCGCCACGTGCGGGCCCAGATAGGCCAGCGCCACAGCCGCGAGCACGGCAGCAGCCACGGCCCACAGCAGCAAGCGGCGCGGCGTCGTCATGGCTTCAGGCGGCCGCAGCCGACGCTTGGGCTGACCGCGCGATGGCCGTTTCGCGCACCGGCAGGTTGATCAGCACGGCAAAGACGCTCAGGGCGATGGAGAGGTACCAGACGATGTCGTAGCTGCCCGTGGTGTCGTAGAGCTTGCCGCCCAGCCAGACGCCCAGGAAAGAGCCGATCTGGTGGCTGAGAAAGACGAAACCGCCCAGCATGGACATGTATTGCACGCCAAAGATCTGCGCCACGATGGCATTCGTGGGCGGCACCGTGCTCAGCCACAGGAAACCCATGGTGGCCGAGAAGATGTAGACGCTGAGCGGCGTCAGCGGCAGGTTGATGAAGGCGAAGATGGCCACGCCGCGCAGCGCGTAAATGGTGGCCAGGATGTGGCGCTTGGCCATGCGCTGGCCCAGGCTGCCGGCGATGTAGGTGCCGAAGACGTTGAACAGGCCGATCAGCATCAACGCGCCGGTGGCCACCTCAGGCCCCAGGCCCTTGTCCTTCAAGTAGCTGGGCATGTGAACGCCGATGAAGACGACCTGGAAGCCGCAGACGAAGTAGCCGGCCATCAGCAGGCGGAAGCTGGGGTAGCCGAAGGCCTCGCGCAGCGCGGTGCCTATGCTTTGCTGGACGCCCGTGGCGGCGGCGGCCACCGGTTCTTTCAAGCCGCGGGCCAGGGGCACGATGGCCAGCGCCAGGCAGCCCAGCACGAAGAGCGCGTTCTGCCAGCCCCAGTGGCCGATCAAGCCGTTTTCCACCGGCACCATCAGGAACTGGCCGAAGGAGCCGGCCGCTGCCGCCACGCCCATGGCCCAAGAGCGTTTTGCCGGGTCGACCTGGCGCGCGATGACGCCGTAGACGATGGCGTAGGTGGTGCCCGACTGCGCCAGGCCCAGCAAGATGCCCGCACTGCCCAGGAAGGCCAGGCCGCTGCTGGACAGGCCCATCAGCACCAGGCCGCTGGCGTAGAGCAGGCTGCCGGTCATCAGCACGCGGTAGGCGCCGTAGCGGTCGGCCAGCATGCCGGCGAAGGGGCCGGCCAGGCCCCAGGCCAGGTTCTGCACGGCCAGCGCGAAGGCGAAGGTTTCGCGCGTCCAGCCGCGGTCCATGGTGATGGGCTGCAGCCACAGGCCGAAGC
>JAYVBO010000715.1:0-5040 GCA_043750435.1 Betaproteobacteria bacterium
CGGCCTGCGCTACGGCAAGGTCTGCATCCTCAGCGACGCGGATGTCGACGGTTCGCACATCCAGGTGCTGCTGCTGACCCTGTTCTACCGCCACTTTCCGCAGCTGGTGCAGCGCGGCCACGTGCACATCGCGCGGCCGCCGCTGTACCGCATCGACGCCCCGGCGCGCGGCAAGCGCCCGGCGGCCAAGCTCTACGCGTTGGACGAAGGCGAACGCGAAGCCACGCTGGACAAGCTGCGCAAGGAAGGCGCGCGCGAAGGCAGTTGGTCCATCAGCCGCTTCAAGGGCCTGGGCGAAATGAACGCCGACCAGTTGTGGGAAACCACGCTCAACCCGGAGACCCGCCGCCTGCTGCCCGTGTGCTGGGACGGCCGTGGTTTCGACGCCACCGGCGTGGCCCTGAGCAAGCTGATGGGCAAGGGCGAAGCTCAGGCCCGGCGCGACCTGATGGAACTGCATGGCGACGAGGTTGAGGTGGACGTTTGACGGCTGCCGCCTGAGCGCCGCACCATGAGCTTCGAAGTCGACATCGGCTGCGCTTGCGAGCGCGGCCTGCGTGACATCAACGAAGACTTCGCCGGTGCCCAGCGCAGCGCGCACGGCGACGGCGTGCCGGGCGTGATTGCGGCGGTGGCCGACGGCGTCAGCACCGGTGGCCACGGCAAAGAGGCCGCGCAGACCACGGTGATGGGCCTGCTGGCTGACTTCTTCGCCACCCCGGCCACCTGGGAAATGAGCGTGGCGCTGGACCGTTTGATCTCGGCGCAGAACGCCTGGCTGGTGGCGCAGAACCGGCACCGCGCAAGCCTGGCGGTGGCACGCGACGAGATTCCGGGCGCGGCGCTGACCACGCTCAGCGCCATCGTGTTGCAGGGCCAGGTCTTCACGCTGGCCCATGTGGGTGACAGCCGGGTCTGGCGGCTGGCTGCGGGGGTGGGTTCGGGAAAGGACGCGGGCGCCATCGAACAGCTGACCCAGGACCACGCCTACGCCCACCCTGACCAGCGCAGCCGCCTGACCCGCGCCGTGGGTCTGGAAGAACCGGTGCGGGTGGATTTCGTGCAGGGCGAGGCGCAACTGGGCGACACTTTCTTGCTGACCAGCGACGGCGTGCACGGCGTGCTGAAGCCGGCGCGCCTGGCGGCCTTGCTGGCGGTCGGCTCGGCGCAGGCCGCGGCCGACGCGGTGGTGGCCGCCTCGCTGCAGGCCGGCAGCCGCGACAACGTGACCGCGCTGGTGCTGCGCGTGCAGGGGCTGGACGCGGCGCGGCTGGAAGACGAGATGGCGCGCAGCCGCCACCTGCCGCCGCTGGCCCGCCGGCGGGTGGGTGACAAGGTCGACGGCTACACCATCACCGCCGTGGTGGCCGACACCGGCGTGCACCGCCTGTACCAGGCGCGTGAAGCCGCCACGCAGGATCTGGTGGCGCTGAAGACGCTGCACGAGGCCCGCGCATCGGACGCCGAAGACCGAGCCATGCTGGTCCACGAGGCCTGGCTGGCGCAGCGCGTGACCGAGCGCGATGCGCGCGGTTTCGTGCGCGCCCGCACCCCGCTGGCGCCGACGGCTTTCTACGCCGTCTACGACTGGCACAGCGGCCACACGCTGGAGCAACTGCTGCAGCAGCGCCGGCCTTTCGCGGTGACTGAAGTCATCGCCGCCGCCGTGCACATCACGCGGGCGCTGGGCCGCTTGCACCGCCAGGGCGTCATCCACCGCGACATCAAGCCCGGCAATTTGCACTTGGGTGACGACGGCCAGTGGCGGGTGCTGGACCTGGGCGCTGCGCTGTCAGGCCGTGAAAGCGCAGCGGCGCGCGAACTGCACGCCGGCACGCCCAGCTACATCAACCCGGAACAGTGGCGCGGTGAGGCGGCCGGCCCGCAGTCCGACCTGTTCGCGCTGGGCGTCACGCTCTACCTGTGGCTGGCCGGCAGGCTGCCCTACGGCGAGATTGAGCCCTACCAGACCGGCCGCTACCGGAGCGACCCGGCGCCGCTGTCGCGCATCCGGCCCGACGTGCCGATCTGGCTGGACCACCTGGTGCGCAAGGCCGTCGGCCTGGACTCCAAGCAGCGCTTCGAGACCGCCGAAGAAATGCTGCTGGCGCTGGAACGCGGCGCGGCGCGCGCCCTGCCCGCGCCGCTGGCCACGCCGCTGGCCGCGCGCGACCCCTTGCTGCTGTGGAAGCTGGGCGCCGGCGCGTCGCTGTTGCTCAACGCCTTGCTGATTTACTGGCTGCTGTTCTTGCCGCGTTAGGCGGTGCGGCCCGGGCGGGCCCGCCCGCCCTTTTCGGCCCAGGTCCGCGTCCAGCGGATCTGCACTTTGCGCAGCATCAGCAGCATCACCGCGGCCAGCACCGCACAGGCCACGAAGCCCCACAGGTAGGTGCCGCCGAGTTGCTTGCTCTGGCCCATGGCGTTGGGGATGAAGCCGCCGCCCAGGGCGCCGACTTCGCCGATCATCGAACCGGCCACCGCCGTGCTGACCGGCCAGCGCAAAGGCACCAGCTGGAACAGCGCGCCATTGCCCGCACCCAGCGCCGCAAAGCACAGCATGAAGAGCAGGGCGGTCACGGCCAACGAAGTGCCGGCCAGGCCGCAGCCCACCAGCGTGATCATCACCAGCACCAGCACCGCGCTGAGGGTGTTGACGCCGCCGATGCGGTCAGCCACATGGCCGCCCACCACGCGCACGGCTGAACCCATCAGCGTGGCCAGCATCGTCAACTGGCCGGCCTGCACCTTGGTGACGTGGAATTGGTCATAGAAGTAGGTGGGCAGGAAGCTGGCCAGGCCGATGAAGCCGCCGAAGGTGACGACATAGATGAAGCTGAAGACCCAGCCGTCCTTCTCGAACAGGCAGGCCACGTGTTCACGCAGGGTCTGGTGTTCGCGGTCGGGCGGTTCTTTCGCGGCAAACCACATCACCAGCATCGGCAGCAGCATGGTGCAGGCGGCCAGGCCGTAGACCGTGGACCAGCCGAACTGCTGCGCCAGCGGCGGTGCGAACAGCACGGCCAGCACGGTGCCCGAATTGCCGGCCCCGGCGATGCCCATCGCCAAGCCTTTGAGGTGCGGCGGGTACCAGCCGCTGCCCAGGCTGAGCGCCACCCCGAAGCTGGCCCCGGCGATGCCCAGCAGCACGCCCATGGCGAGCACTTCGCTGTAGGTGTTGACGAAGAAATAGCCGTAGGCCAGGGCCGCGACGATCAGCGTCATTTCAACCATCGCGGCGTTCTTGCGCCCGATGTATTGCGACAGCACGCCCAGCGGGAAGCGCATCAGGGCGCCGGCCAGGATGGGCACCGAAATCATGAAGCCCTTCTGCGCCGCGTCGAGCTTAAAGGTCTCGCTGATGAAGGGCGCCATGGCGCCGTTCAGCACCCAGATGGCGAAGCAGAAATCGAAGTAAAGGAAAGACGCGAAAAGCGTCGGCCAATGGCCGGTTTTGAGGAAAGCTTTGGTGCTGGCCATGGTGCTGGGCTCCGGGATAGGGGCGGTCTCGCGATACGACGGTGGCTGGCCATCGTCAGACGCCACCGCTGGATGCAGGCCCGCCGTTGAGCTTTGCAGCGCTGCCGTATGCAAAGCGCATGCCAAAATTCGCAACTCCGGGTAAACCGGGGCGCCCGCCCTGGCCCGGCACCCAGGCTGCCCCCGTACAAGATGACCACTGCCCTGATCCATGTCCGCGCTTCAGCCGGCGGCCCGCCTCTTGAGCAGGACCTGGCGGCGGCCGGCATACACGTTCTTGGTGCGGCCGAACGGGGCACCTTGGTGCAAGACGCCATCCGCCTGGCCCCCGACGTGCTGGTGTGTCACGACCCGCAGCCCGATGCGGCCTTGTTCGACGCCCTGCAGGCGCTGCAGACCCACGCGCCGCGCGCCATCCTGCTGTTCAGCGACAGCGCCGACGGTGGGTTGATCGAGCGCGCGGTGGAGGTGGGCGTCCACGCCTATGTGGTTCAGGGCTACAGCGCGGCGCGGCTGCGGCCTTTGCTGAAGCTGGCCCAGGTGCGCTTTACCGAGCAGCAGGCGTCGCGCGTGGCGCTCAGCGAGGTGACCCACCGCTTCGAAGAGCGCAAGCTGGTCGACCGTGCCAAGGGCCTGTTGATGCGCGCCCGCCAGATGCACGAAGACGAGGCTTTTGCCGTGCTGCGCAGCGTGGCCATGCGCAGCGGGCAGCGCATCGGCGAGGTGTCGCGCCGGCTCATCGACGCGGCGCGCGGCGCGGCCGATGTCAACCGCTCGGGCCAGCTGCGCATGCTGTCGCAGCGCATCGTCAAGCTGCAGGCCCTGCGCGCAGCCAAAGCGCGGGCGGCCGAATCGGCGGCCCTGCTGGTCGATTCTGTTGCCCGCACGGACGTGATCGTGCAAGGCCTGGTGAAGGACCTGCCAGTCGCCACTTTCGGTGACCTGATCGATGCTCTGGTGCAGGCTTGGACTGCGCTGCAACTGGCCCTGCAGGGCGAGCCGCAAGTGGGCGTGCTGGCGCGGGTGGACGCCCTGGCCGAGGCGATGCTGCTGCAGTCCGACCGCCTGACCGCCGCGCTGGAATCGGCCGGCACGGCCACCACGCTGCGGGTCATCAACGTCTGCGGGCGCCAGCGCATGCTCAGCCAGCGCGTGGCCAAGCAGCGCCTGCTGGCCGCCTTGCTGCCCGCAGGCGCGGCACGCACGGCCACCGCAGCGGCGGCCGTGGAAGCGCAGGCCGAATACGAAGCCGGCGTGGCCTGGCTGGAAGCTTTGCCGCTGGCCGACCGCGACATCCGCGCCGCGCTGGCCGCCGCCGCCGCGCAGTGGCAAGTGCTGCTCGGCGCCGACGCCGCCAAGCCCGCCGGCCGCGAAGGCCTGGGCGCAGCCAGCGAAGCGCTGCTGGAATTGTTCGACGGCCTGACCGCCCACTACGAACGCAGCATGCAGGTGCTGGCTGCCTGAGCGGCGCGGGTCCGGCCCGGTCTGACCTGAGCCGGCCGGGTCCGTCAGACGGCTTTCCAGAAGATGTAGTCGGCCTGGTAGCTCACGAGCTGCTTCTGG
>JAYVBO010000716.1:0-2162 GCA_043750435.1 Betaproteobacteria bacterium
CACCACGACCAGATCGGGCTGCGCCTTCACGCCGTGGCCGGGCAACTGGCCGCTGATGCCGGCCGCGCGCTCGCGGGCCTTGCGGCGCACGAAGGCGGCGGCAGCCACCAGCAGCAGCGGGTCGTCGTGCGGCACGTCTGCCGCGCTGAAACCCTGGCTGTAGTGTTCGGCGATGAAGCCGGTGTTGAAGTCGCCCGAAATGAATTTCGGATGGGCCAACAGCGCCGCCTGGAACGGGATGTTGCTGCCGATGCCACGGATGACGAAAGCATTCAGTGCTTCGCGCATGCGCGCAATGGCGTCGTTGCGGTCGCGGCCGTGGACGATGAGCTTGGCGATCATCGAGTCGTAAACCATCGGGATCTCACCGCCCTCTTCCACCCCGGTGTCCACGCGCACACCGACCGCGGGCACGGCGGCTGCCGCTTCCATCGTGGTCGCGGGCGGGGCGTAACGCACCAGACGGCCGGTAGACGGCAGAAAGCCGCGAAACGGATCTTCGGCGTTAATGCGGCATTCCATCGCCCAGCCATCGCGTTTCACCTCGGCTTGCGTGAAAGGCAGCGGCTCGCCCGCCGCCACGCGAATCATCAATTCCACCAAGTCCAACCCGGTGATGCATTCGGTCACCGGGTGTTCGACCTGCAGCCGCGTGTTCATTTCCAGGAAATAGAAACTCTGGTCCGCGCCGACAACGAATTCCACCGTGCCAGCACTTTGGTAATTCACGGCCTTGGCCAATTGCACGGCTTGCGCACCCATTGCAGCGCGCGTGGCCTCGCTGATGAAAGGCGACGGCGCTTCTTCGATGACCTTCTGGTGGCGGCGCTGGATGCTGCATTCGCGCTCGTTCAGGAAGACGACGTTGCCTTGTGCGTCGCCGATGACTTGAATTTCGATATGACGCGGTTCGACGACGAACTTCTCGATGAAGACGCGGTCGTCGCCAAAGCTGTTCTTGGCCTCGTTGCGGCAACTGCTGAAGCCTTCGAAAGCTTCCCTGTCGTTGTGCGCCACGCGCAGGCCCTTGCCGCCGCCGCCCGCACTGGCCTTGATCATCACCGGGTAGCCGATGCCCTTGGCAATCTCCACCGCCTGCTCGGGTGTCGCAATAGCTTCGTTGAAACCGGGGATGGTGCTGACCTTCGCTTGCGCCGCCAGCTTCTTCGACGCGATCTTGTCGCCCATGGCCGCAATGCTGTGGTGCTTGGGGCCTATGAAGACGATGCCTTCTTCTTCCACGCGGCGCGCGAAGTCTTCGTTCTCGCTGAGGAAACCGTAGCCCGGGTGCACGGCTTCGGCGCCCGTGGCCTTGCAGGCCGCGATGATCTTGTCGGCCACCAGATAGCTCTCACGCGAAGGCGCGGGCCCCAGCAGCACGGCTTCGTCGGCCAGGGCCACGTGCAGCGCATCGCGGTCGGCTTCGGAATAAACGGCCACCGTCAGGATGCCCATTTTCTTGGCGGTCTTGATGACGCGACAGGCGATTTCGCCGCGGTTGGCGATGAGGATTTTCTTGAACATATTGTTGTTCTCCAGCCGGCTCACAAAGGGATGTTGCCGTGCTTGCGCCACGGGTTTTCCAGCTTCTTGTCTTTCAACATCGCCAACGAACGGCAGATGCGTTTGCGCGTTTCGTGCGGCTGGATCACGTCGTCGACATAGCCCCGGCTGCTGGCCACGAAGGGGTTGGCGAAGCGGGCCTTGTATTCAGCCTCTTTGGCCGCGAGTTTTGCGGGGTCACCCTTGTCTTCGCGGAAGATGATTTCCACCGCGCCCTTGGCACCCATCACCGCGATCTCGGCATGCGGCCAGGCGAAATTCACGTCGCCCCGCAGGTGCTTGGAACTCATCACGTCGTAGGCGCCGCCGTAGGCTTTGCGGGTAATGACGGTGACTTTCGGCACCGTGCATTCAGCGTAGGCATACAGCAATTTGGCACCGTGCTTGATGATGCCACCGTACTCCTGCGACGTGCCCGGCATGAAGCCTGGCACGTCAACGAAGGTGATCACCGGGATGTTGAAGGCGTCGCAAAAGCGCACGAAGCGCGCGGCCTTGATGCTGCTCTTGATGTCCAGGCAGCCGGCCAGCACCTGCGGGTTGTTGGCCACGATGCCCACCGTGCGGCCGGCCATGCGCGCCATGCCGATGACGATGTT
>JAYVBO010000717.1:0-2159 GCA_043750435.1 Betaproteobacteria bacterium
TGCGCAACTACCCGATCATTGGCCACCTGCGTTTCCTGCTGGAATTCATCCGGCCCGAGATGCGCCAGTACTTCATCGAAAGCGACAGCGAAGCGGCGCCCTTTTCGCGCCAACAGCGCAGCCTGATCTACCAGCGCGCCAAGGGCGAGGCCGACAACCGGCCCTTCGGGACCCAGCTGGACGTGCAGGCCGGCGGCTACGAATGGATCAACCACTCGATGGCACCGGCGGCCGTGGACGGGCACGACTTCCGCGTCACCATCGGCGGCGGCGGTACGTCGTGCAGCCAGCCCTACAGCGCCAGCATCTTCAACATCTCGGCGATGAGCTTCGGCGCGCTGAGTGCGAATGCCATCCTGGCGCTGAACGGCGGCGCCAAGAAGGGGGGCTTTGCGCACGACACCGGCGAGGGCAGCATCAGCGTGCACCACCGCGTGCACGGCGGCGACTTGATCTGGGAAATCGGCAGCGGCTACTTCGGCTGCCGCAACGACGACGGCAGCTTCAACGCCGAGCGTTTCGCGGCCAACGCGTGCGACCCGCAGGTGAAAATGATCGAGCTGAAGCTGAGCCAGGGCGCCAAGCCCGGCCACGGCGGCGTGCTGCCTGGCCCCAAGGTGACGGCCGAAATCGCCCAGGCGCGCGGCGTGCCGGAAGGCCAGGCCTGCATCAGCCCGGCCCGCCACGGCGCCTTCAACACGCCGCTGGAAATGCTGCAGTTCATCGACAAGCTGCGCACCCTGTCAGGCGGCAAACCCACAGGCTTCAAGCTGTGCATCGGCCACCCCTGGGAATGGTTTGCCATCTGCAAGGCCATGCTGGAAAGTGGCTTGCTGCCCGACTTCATCGTCGTCGATGGCGCCGAGGGCGGCACCGGCGCGGCGCCGCTGGAATTCACCGACCACGTCGGCGCGCCGCTTCAAGAAGGCCTGCTGCTGGTGCACAACACGCTGACCGGGCTGGGCCTGCGCGGGCGCATCAAGATCGGCTGCGCTGGCAAGGTGGTGAGTGCATTCGATATCGTCAGACTGATGGCCCTGGGCGCCGACTGGTGCAACGCCGCGCGCGGCTTCATGTTCGCGCTGGGCTGCATCCAGGCACAGACCTGCCACACCGGCAGCTGCCCCACGGGCGTGACCACGCAAGACCCAAAGCGCCAGCAGGCGCTGGTGGTGCCGATCAAGACCGACCGCGTCTGGCTCTTTCACGAAAACACGCTGCATGCGCTGAAGGAACTGGTGCAGGCGGCCGGCCTGACCCACCCTGACCAGATCACCGCCGCACACATCGTGCGGCGGTCTTCCGACCACCAGGTGAAGCTGCTGGCCAATCAGTTGCACTTCCTGAAGCGCGGTGAATTGCTGACCGCGATGGCCGGGCAGGCACCCTGGCCGCACCGCGTCTTCGAGCTCTACTGGCCGCTGTCACGCAGCGACAGTTTTCAGCCCGCGGAGCCCGCTGAGGCGGCTGTGGCTTAGGCGATGCGCCTGAGCTTGAGCAGCGGCAGCTGCTGCGGACCGATGACGCCGCGCCGGTAGGGCATGAAGCCCAGCGCCTGGTACAGGGCCAGCGCCGGCGCATTGCCGGCCGTGGCGGCCACCGAAAATGTGGCGCCGGGCGCCCGGGCCAACGCGGCTAGAACGAGCCTGCGGCCGGCGCCTTGTCGCTGCGCGCCGGGGTGGACCGCCAGCGTGCTGATGCACAGCTGCTGCGGCTCCTCGTCAGGGCCGAAGCTGAGGACGCCGACGAGTTCACCGTTCAGCAGGGCGCCAAGGTAGCAGTCGCCGTCGGCCGCAATCTCGAACGCGGTCTTGGCCGAAGGCGGCACATCCGCGATCAGCAGCAGTTGGGCTTCCTGCGCGTGGGCCAGCGCGATCACGGCCTGTATGCGCGTGGCCAGGGCGGGTTCGCGATGGGCCAGCGCTTCGATGTGGAGCATGGATTTTTTGCAGCGGACGGCTGTGCAGGCGCGGACGCCCGCGCGCGGCGTGTCAGCGCGGTCGGTGCATCTGGAACCGCTGCGCGGCGCCGATGCTGAAGTAGTCGGCCGGCCCGCCGCCGCGCAAGATGGGCTGGGCCGCGGCGGTGTCGTAGATGCCGTCGACGAGCAATTCGCGCGCGATGTGCACGGCCACCACTTCACCCAGCGTCAGCCAGGT
>JAYVBO010000718.1:0-5024 GCA_043750435.1 Betaproteobacteria bacterium
CTGATCGCCAGCCGGTGCATCGCCGGCCTGCACCAGCGGCTCCCAACGGTGGCTGAGCACGCGCAGCCAGGGGGCGATACCGGCGGGCGCCTCGGCCACTGCGGCACCGCCGGCCGCATCCGCCCTTTGCAGCGCCTGCAGGTGGCGGGCGATGTCGGCCAGCGTTGCGCTGGCGATCAGGCCCGGGTTGAAGGGCAGCCGGGCAATGCCGAGCTTGCGCGCGGTGGTGGCCACTGCATGCTGGGCGCGGATCGAATTGAGGTGCAAATCCGCCAACAGGCGCGCATCGGCACTGACCTGGGCCGGCGCCAGGCCAGCCAGCTCACAGACCACTGACTGCAGCACCGCCAAGGGGTCGCGGCCGGCGTGGCTGCCCGGCGTGGGCAGGCTGGGCGCCGGGGCAGAACGGGCAATGGGCAAGGCCACCGCAGCGCCGTGGCCAGGCGATCCACAGGGGCTGGCCAGGAACAGTGGCCGCTGATCGAGGCGCAAAGGCCTGATCCAGCGGCCCGCCTGCAGGGCGGCAGCGTCCAGCTCGCGCCCGCAGACCCAGGCCGCGCCCAGCGCGCCCAGCAGCGGCAGCAGGCTACCGGACAAGGGTGCCATCGGCAGGCAGGCCGGCCCACCCATCTCGGCCAACAGCGGGGCCAGACCCGGCGCGGCACCCAGCTCGATCACCAGGTCCACCTCGCCCAGCGCGGCGACAGCCTGGGCAAAGCGCACAGGGGTCACCAACTGGTCGGCCAGCAACTGGCGAAACGGCTGGTCTGGCCGCAGCAACTCGCCGCTGAGGGTCGACAACACCGGCAAGCCCGGGGCTGCAAATTCAAAGCCTGCCAGCGCCGCCGCAAAGCGCTGCCGGGCCGGCTGCATCAGGCGTGAATGGAAGGCGCGGTCACTGGCCAGCCGGCTGGCCGGCACACCGGCATGCAGGCAAGCCGCCACCAGGCCGTCGATGGCGGCCAGGGTGCCGGCCAGCACAAAGCGCTGCGCCGCGTTGTGGCAGGCCAGGTCCACGCCGTGCCGCGCCGCCAGCGCCTGGGCCTGCTCAAACGGGGCCGTGATCGCCAGCATCGCCGACGGCTCGACCTCATCCTGCATGCAGCGCCCGCGGACGCGGGCCAGTTGCCGGAAGGCCGCAGCGTCAAACATGCCGGCCGCATACCAGGCCGACAGCTCACCAAAGCTGTGGCCCAGCACCCGGTCGGGCCGCAGGCCCAGGCTGGCCAGCAAACCCAGCGACGCGATGCTGATCTCGGCCAGGCGCGGCTGCACGCTGGCGGTGTCCATTCCACTGCCCAGCGCGGCCAGCCGCGCCAAGGCCGGTGCCAAATCCGGGAAGCGCGAAGCCCAGACGGCCACGCCAGCGTCCAGCGGCATGCCCTGGCCGGGGAACATCATCGCCAGCAGCGCCGGCCGGGGCGCTGGCCCGGACCAGGACCAGCGCGGCGTCAATTGGCGCCCGCCGACACGCTGCGCCGGCAGGCTGTCGATCAGCTCGCTGCAGTGGCCCTCCAACGTCTGCGGGGTCGCCGCCACCAGGCAGGCGCGCCAGGCTCCGGCAGCGGCCGGGGCGGGCTGGCAAGCTGCGGCCAGGTCGATCAACTCGGACCTTGACAGCGTAGCGGCCCGCTGGCGCAGCTGCCGCACCTGGGCCACCAAGTCGCCTGCGCTGCTGGCCTGCAGCGCGATCAGCTCACCGGGCAGCCGGCCCTCCACCTGCCTGGGCAAGGGCCTGGCGGCGGGCAAGGGGCCCACGGGCAGCGGCCCCGCCAGCACCACATGGCAGTTCACACCGCCAAAGCCGAAGGCGTTGACGCCAACCACCACTGCGCCACCGTGGGTGATGGCCTCAGGCGCCTGCAGTACGCGCACCGCAGCGGCCACCTCGGGCTGGGCCAGCACCGCATGCGGGTCGATGCAGCCGGTGGTGGCCGGTACCGTGCGCTCGGCGCAGACCGACAAGGCCTTGAGCAGGCCGGCCATGCCGGCCGCCGCCTTGGTGTGCCCGATGTTGGCCTTGATCGACCCCACCGGCACCGCCGGGCGGCCCTGCAACCTTGGCTGGATCAATTGCGCCAGCGCGCTGAGCTCGACCGGGTCGCCGGTCGGCGTGCCGGTGCCGTGGGCCTCGAAGTAGTCGGCGCCAGCCGGGTCCAGGCCCGCCGCAGCCCAGGCCCGTTGCAAGGCCAGCAACTGCCCGCTGACGGTCGGCCGGGTCAGGCCGCCCTGACCGTCGGTGGACAGGCCGGTGCCGCGGATCCAGCCCAGCACCGGCCAGGCCTGGCGCTGGGCCAGCGGCGCGCTGGCCAGGATCACACAAGCACAACCCTCACCCGGCCAGAAGCCGCTGGACTGGCGGTCAAAGACCCGCATTTCACCGTGCGCCAGCGCGCCGTTGCGGGCAAAGCCGACCAGCTCGAAGGGGTCCAGGCTCAAGTCCACCGCGCAGACCACCACGCTGTCCACGTCGCCCGCCTGCAGCCTGTCACAGGCGGCGATGACAGCCAACAGCGATGATGCGCAGGCGCCGTCCACCGCAAACGCGCCGCCGCGCAGATTGAAGTGGTTGGCGATGCGCCCGGCAATCGTGTTGGACAGGGCGCCGGCCAGGCTGTCGGCATCGGGCGGCGGGAATGGCGCCTTGAACAAGCGCTCGAAGTCGTCCACCAGCGCCTGCACATCGCCGGCCGACAGGCGGGCGTCGGCGGCTTCGCGCAAGCGCCCTTCGACATAGGGCCAGCGGTAGCGCAGCAGGTTGGCGCGGCTGAACTCACCCGTCAGGGTATTGGCCACGATGACCGCCATGCGGTCCTTGAGCGAAGTGTCAGCGGCCCAGGCACCGGGCAGCGATGCCAGCGCGCGGTCGGCCACGTCCAGCGCCATCCAGTGCGCCAGGTCGGTGGCGCCGTAGGTGGACAGCGGCACCACGAAGCGCTGGCGGTCGAAGACATAGCCCTCGATCAGCGCGGCCTCGATGGCATAGAAGCCATCGGGGTCGTGCTCGGCGCGCAGATACTGCTGCGTGTCCAGGCGCTCAGGCGGCAAGCGACGGAAGCACTGGCGGCCATGCAGCGCCAGTTGCCAAAGCGCCTGCGGCGTGCGTGCCTGCGGCAACTCACAGGCCGCCGCCACCACGGCAATCGGCGCCAACATGCTGTGTCCTTTGCGCAGGGAAGGTTCAGCGCTGGCCAGGGGCAAATTGACCCCCACCGCCAGCCTAGCGGTGGCGTCTGATCACGCGGGCCGGGCGTTCTTCTGGCAGCGCGCCTGACGCTGCCCCAGGACGCCCAGTGCTGCCAAGGCCAAGCCGACCAGGGCCGCGCCGCCAGGCTCGGGGACCGCGGCGACCACCGTGTGGACGCCCACGCCGGGATGCGTTTCAGTGACCGTTCCGACCAGGAAAAAGTCGACACAGGCCCCTGCCCCGACCTGACAGGCCATGGGCCCCGGGATGTCATGCACATTGGCATCCTGGTCACCGCGCATGCCGTGGACCTGCAAGCCCTGCGGGCTTGTCGTCCAGTGGGTGTTGGACGACGTCAATTGCAGCGGGGCCTGCGCTGCCCAGGACATGCCGCCGTCAAGGCTGAGCTCAACGAAGACATCAAAGAACGAATCGAAGGTGCCACCCGTCCCAGAGCCGTCGCTGGTCATGGTCATGGCGCCGGCGCTGGACAGCGTGGGCGACTCTCTCAAGCGCACCGCCGGGTTGGGGACACTGATCAGCGACAGCGCCACCATTTCGATCGGTATCGTGCAATTCGACAGATTGACGAACAAACTGAGCGCGCAGTCGCCCAAGCGCCGCACGATGGTGTCGGTGGTGCCGGGGCCGATGGGCAAGCCGGTGAGCGGGTTGGCAGCGCCTAGCGGCGAGAAATTCGTCGGCTGGATGGTCTGGAAATAGTCTGACCCCAGCAACACCAGATCGGCGCGGACCGGGCTCACGAGCGCGACGGACAAGGCCAGCGCGCTGCCGAGCTGTTGCGCAAGCTTGATGCGTTTCATTTTTCGATCCTTGTAGAGATGGGTTTCGAGCGGACATCGGCACCGATTGACAAGCCGGGCCGATATCGCCAGGCTTGCATAAACCACACCAGGCCTGGCCGTCTGAAGCAGGACGCCAGATTTTTCGTCGCATGCCGCGATGGCCCCTGTCGGGGAGTGCTCAAATTCACAAACTGCGCCCTTTGAACATGGCAGCACTGCACGCAGAACTTGCCGGCGTGCAGCATCGCTCGGCTGAGTTGCGCTACTCGCACCGCCTGCACGCCGTGCTGCTGGTGGGCACCGGCATCAGTTGCTACCAGGTTGCCGAATGGTTCGGCGACAACGCACGCAGCATCGAACGCTGGGTACGCGCCTACGACTTGTTGGGTGTCGATGGCCTGAAGTGCCAGCCTGGCGCCGGACGCCCAGGGCGGCTGACAGCGGCACAGAGCGCGCAACTGGCCCGGGACCTGGCCAGTGCACCCGACAGCCCCGGCCGCCAGCAGTGCTGGAGCGGCAAGCGGCTGGCCCTGCATCTTGAGCGGCAGTTTGGTGTGACGCTCAGCCTGCGGCGCTGCCAGCGCCTGTTGCAACTGCACCCACACTGAGCGGCTTCGGGGCCGGCAGGGCATGCGGCAACCGATCCGGCGTTCTTAATGCTGGAGCAGGGGGCAAAGCGCTGCCGTCACCGGTGCACCGTAAAAATCTCCGACACCTGCAAAGGCCAGAATGGGCCGAGGCCAAGAGCCTGCGTTCAGGCGCTCAAGCCCATACCTGCGCCAGCACCACACCCGCAGCCGCCAGATCGGCTTCAAATGCATCCCCGCCCAGGTAGGCCAGTTCACGCTGGCGGGCCGCCGCGATGGCATCTGGCGCATCGCCCGGCGACGCCAGCCCCGGGTGGCAAAACAGCAGCGCGCCGCTGGCCGGCACCTGCGCCAGCCAGGCCTGCATCAGCGGCCGGTAGTCGGCCTGGAAGTCATAGGCGCCCAGCAGCAGGCGGTTGTGCGGCAGGCCGCGCTGCGCCAGCG
>JAYVBO010000719.1:0-11642 GCA_043750435.1 Betaproteobacteria bacterium
CCGTCGCCATCGCTCCACAGCAGCTTGACCAGGTCACCGCGGCGGCCACGGAAGGCAAAGACGTGGCCGGCGTACGGATCCTCGGACAACACGGTCTGCACCTTGACGGCCAGGCTGTCGATGCCGCAACGCATGTCGGTGATGCCCGCGGCCAGCCAGACCCGGGTGCCAACGCGCGGGCCGATCATGTGCACTGGCGCAGCGCGCGCAACACGCTGCACAGGCTGGTCTCATCGACCGGGCCGCGCAGGCGCAACTGGGCGCCAGCGATGTCGAGTTCGATGATGCCGGTGGTGCGCACGGAGCGTTGGGGCGCAAGCGCTAACGCAGTCGATGCCGGCGACGGTGCCAACCATAGCGAATTGCCGGCGTCGGCATCGATGGCCGAATCGACATGCACCGCAACCAGTACGGCCGATGACGATGACTTCGCGCTCCTCAGTTGCTGCGAGCGCAGGTGATCGCGGCGCCACTTGAACAGCAGGTTGGCGTTGATGCCGCCGGCCAATGCAATGGCCGCGACCGACGCGCCGGGCAACAGGCACTGCGCGACCTGCTCCGCCTTGAACGACTTCTCGTGCTGGCGCCGAGGCGCTCCCGTGATCCCTGCCACTGTCTTCATGGTGTGCACCATCTCCTGCTGGTGCACACCATCAAGCGGGCGCACTCTTCAGCTCAGATGCTGGTCAATGGCACGCGGCCAGGCAATGACGGTACTGGTCGGACTATTACCTTCGTCGAGTACGGCTTGGCTGATGAAGCCTTGCGCCACCGGTCTCGGTCACGCACGAGCGCCCTGCGCGCTTGCAGCACCGTGGCCTGGGCCTGTGCCAGCGCCTCTGTCGCCAGCGGCTGGCCCAGCTCGCGCACTTGGCGTACGCGGGCCGGGGCTTGGGCGACGGCGGCGGTGGCCTGGGCCAGACTGGCGCGGGCGTCGCCGTTGTCCAGCTCGATCAGCAGCTGCCCGCGCTCGACAGTCTGGCCGCCACGCGCAGCACCCGCCCCGAGCCTTGCAGCGCCACGCTGATCCGCTGCGGCGAAACCACTCGGCCGCTGGCCACCACGTTTTGCACCAGCTGGGCCTGTGTGGCGATGTAGACCGGCGTGGGTGTGCCCAGAGTTAGATTGCGCAGCAGGTACAGCGCTGCCGCCAGCACCAGCGCGACGGCCAAGGCGATCAAAAGCCGGCTACGCAGGCTGCGCGGGACAGGCTTGTCTTCGCCCGTCGGCGGCGTTGCGGGCGCAGCGGTCGGGGGTTTTGCCGCTGGCAGGCTCGCGGCTGGCGCTGCGGCTTGTGTGGCATCCGGCGCGGACAGAGCGTCGGTCACCTCGCTCTCACAGCGCATTTCAGGCAGGTTGACGGGTTGATGCGCATGGTGCTTGCCTGGGTAGCAGGAATCCCTCCCACTCTGTAACCACGCCCATGCGGTGAGTCTGTACGCGCGCGCGCACCCCCCAAGAGAGCAGGCCAAGAGTGGTTCTGGAAGAAGAGCAGGCGTCTTGGAGCGACGGCACCACACAAATGATCATGTCGTCGCTGCCGCCCACGTCTTGGCAGATTGACTGCCAGCTCTGGTGACATCAGATTCGTGAGTGCTATGTCGGGTGTGGGTCGAGGCTGCGTGAGTTCGCGGCTTTCAGATGCAGTCGTTCAGCCGCGATCGTGTCCCGTTCAGCGGTCGCCACCTGCGAATGACCGTTGTCGCAATGCGCCGATTTCTAGACGTCATCGGCTAACGACTGTTTACTGAGTGGACCGGCCGCTCGACTTGAAAAGTGCCAGCGGCGCCTTTGGGTCGACAACGACCGTTCGTCGCCAGTGAGAGCAGTCGTTGGCCGGACCTATTCGCCGAGCTGCTGACCCGCCAGCGTGCCCCGCCGCCGCCGAACGTCAAGTTTCGATGGCACAGCAGACATCCGCCCGAGGAGCAGCCCAGGTATCGGCGCCCGCCGACACTCGCAGGCCAAATCCGAACGGCTGCGGACAGTCTTCAGCAGCCAGTCAAAATGGGCTTGTTGATCCGGTTCGTGGAGATTTCTCAAGAAGCGGGCCACAGCTTCGAGTAACGGCCAGACGGTGTCGCAACTTGTGCTCCGTCAAGGCGGACCCGATGGGGCGCATGGAGAACTCGCTTCGGACGTCAGTCTGATCCGTCGTACCCTGGTGAACAAACGGTCTAATCGGGCCCCCGCAACCACCGATTCCCGAATAAAACAATAATTTACGGATCAGAAAACGCCGGCCGCAAGGTCGGCGTTTTGCTTTGTGACGCGGTCTGTCTGTCTCGTCACGGGCTGAGGCCGGTAGGCTCCATGCAGTGTTGCCCGATACTGGCTAGACCATGACACCCCACACGCACCCATGAGCCGACTGGCTCGCGAATACCAAAGGCTGTTCCTGCTCAGCGGCACCCCCGCATCGGGCGCTGGCGAATCGGTGCGCGCCCTGGTGCTGGAAGTGTCCCGACCCGCTGGCTGGCAGCCTTTGGGCGCCGTGTGGCAAGGCGTGCAGGCTGACCTGGGCTTGCCGGCGCCGGCCATCGCCGTCAATGGCATCGACGGCCTTCAACTGTGGTTCTCGCTGGCCGCCGCTGTGGATGCTGTGCAAGGTCGTGCCCTGCTGGAGGGCTTGCGACTGCAGTACATGGCCGACGTGCCACCGCACCGTGTGGCGATGCAGGCCACGCCGGTGCCGGTGCCCATACCCCAGCCCGTTGGTGTCGAAGGCCAGTGGTCGGCCTTTGTGGCCGGGGACTTGGCGCCCCTCTTCGAAGAGTCGCCGTGGCTGGACCTGCCCCCCAGCGAAGACGGCCAGGCGGAACTGCTGTCGCGCGTCGTCAGCATCGAGCCGGCGGCATTCCTGTTCGCCCTCCAGCTGTTGCAGGGCCTGCGCGACGCGAGGGCCGAAGTCGCGCTCGTCGAGGCGCGGCCGGCCGGGCGCAGCACCGCCCATCCAGCCGCTTTCGCCGCCGCTCACCCCGCCGCTGCGCAATTTTTGCTGGCGGTGATGCAGGACGAGGCCGTACCTCTGGCGCTGCGCGTTGAAGCCGCCAAAGCCTTGATGCCCTACGGACCTGCCCGCTGACGGCTAGAGCCCAGGCTCCGGTGGTCAGTACAGACGGATCGCCATGTCGAGGTGCCAGGACCTGCGGATCTCGATGACGTCGTATTCGCGCGCCAGCGCCGGCGAGAAGGCTTGGTAGGGCAGCTGGCTGTGCACAACGCGGCGGATCGCATCGTCGAGTTCGACCACGCCGCTGGACCGCACGAAGCTCACCGACTCGATGGAGCCGTCTCTGCGCACGGCAACGGTCACCAGGGGATCGACGTGAGTCCGCTTGGCCGCCTCGCGCACCAGCTCGAAGGTTTGGTTCAACTGGACCTTGCGCGCCCAGGCTTCCGCGTACAGCACCATTTCGGTGTCGGGATCGGCCAGGCCGAACAGCCGCCCGCGGCGCAAAGGGCTGGCCGACGGCAGGGACCGCGCCGCTTTGGCCGCCGCCGAAGCCGCTGCTTCCCGCTGCGCCGCCTCTTCATTCAACTGCCGTCCGATGGCGCGCAGTCGCTCTTCGCGCCTGGCTTCATCGGCGGCAGCTGACCGCAAGGCGTCAAGGCGCGCCGCGTCCTTGGTCGCCTGCTGCCGGGCTGCTTCCTGCCTGGTTGCATCCTGGCGTGCCAACTCCTGTTTTGCAGCTTCTTGCCGTTCGGCCAACTTCCGTGCCGCCTCTTCACGTTCCGCTTGCAGCCGCGCCGCTGCTTGCACGGCTGCTTCGCGCTTCGCTGCATCCAGCCGAGTCGCTTCCAGTTGCTTCGCTTCCAGCGCTGCGGCTTCCTGGCGGGCCAGGGCCGCGCGGGCGGTCTGCTGACGTTCAGCCTCCTGTCGGGCCGAGTCAAGAACCTGCGCCCGTTGACGTTCGGCAGCCAGGCGCGCGGCTTCCTGGCGGGCCGCCTCCTGCGCCAAGGCCTCGGCTTGCGCCCGAGCCGCCCGCCCAGCCACTTGCGCGGCGGCGGCCAGGCGTTCCGCTGCAAGCCGTGCTGCCTCCATGGCCGCTGCCTGCCGAACTTCGGGCGCCACGGCCAGCGAGCTGGATGCCGCCGGCGCCGCAGCGAGCGGGCCCGCCAGTCCGCGCGGCACCGCAGGAACGCGCAGCGCAGCAGCGTCGAAGCGCGCCATCGCGATCAGCGACGGTTGGGGATCGGGCGTCGACGGCAGGTCGCCGGCCACGGCGGTCCGCCCCAAGGCATGGGCCTCGGCCGGCGGCGGCGGCAGGTCTGCGCTGGTGATGGGTGGCTGGACCGGCTCGGTCGGCGCAAGCTTTTCGACGGCCGCAGTCAGGCTCAGGTCCGACGCCGCAAGTAGCGGCGCTACTGCCACGGCCGTGAATCCGCCGCTGGCCTGGGTGGGCGCTGGGGCGTCTTCGGGCGACAGCGGGGCGGGCGGCGCCGGCGCGGCAGGCGGTGAAGGCGGCGACACCGGTGGCAGCGCTGCCACCACGGCGACGGCAGGTTCCAGCACGACACGGATCTCTGGTACCTCGGTCCGACGTTCCTGCCAGGGGAAGGCCAGTCCGGGCAGGCCCAGGCCGCTTCCGAAATCCAGGCTCAGCCACAGCGCGTGCAGTACCAATGAGACCGCAAACGCGCCCGCCAGCGGCCAGCGACGGCTGCGCAGCAACTTCGTAAAGTTGCCCGTGAATCGCGCCGGGTCCGTTCCCTTGCTCTTGATGCCCATGTCGGCGCTGATTCTCAGCGCTCCAGAGCCCCCGCCAGTTCACGCGCTGCGAAGGGCCGTCCCCCAAGGCCAGCTGCCGCGCGGTGAAGTGGATCAAGGTCATCGCGGCCCTCCCGCCGCACGACTTGCCGGCGAGTACCGCCGGTCAGCCCGCCCAGTAGCTGTGATACAGCGCGTTGTCGGTGCCGCGCACGAATACGTCGAGGCGTTTCGCACTCCACGAGACAGCGGCCGGGCTGGCGGTCAGCAGGCCGCCCAGGGACTCCCAACGCCACCACGCGGAACCTGTCCACATCGTGTGCTGCAGCGAGCCGTCGCTGGCCACCACGAAAACGTCCAGGTGGTTGACCTTGCGGGTGGCCACGGCGGGGCCAAATTTCAGCGCCTTGTCGTGGAACTCCCAGTCGCTCCAGACCGTGCCGTTCCACCACTTGTGATAGAGCTTTTCGTCGGTGCCGCGGCCGAACACGTCGATGCGATTCGGCCCCCAAGACACCGCGCAGGGCGTGGCGCTCAGCTTGCCGCCCAAGCCTTCTCAGCCGCTCCACGCCTTGCCGTTCCAGAACTTGTGATGCAGGCTGGAATCGGTGGCCAACACGAACACATCCAGCCGGTTTGGACCCCACGAACACACGGCCGGTCCTGATGTGAGTTCGCCCCCCAAGGACGCCCAGTCGCTCCACTCGGTGGGATCGGCCGGCGCGGCGTCGCCGGGATAGATCAACGCGGTTTCAGTGGGCAGGCCCTGCGTCTTCGACAGTTGCCAGTCGGCGCCGGAGGGGCGCTTCTTGTCGACCCTTTTCGCAACGAACTTTTGCTTCCACGGGATGGGCCGCAGCGTGCTGTCGGCCTTGTCGATGCTGTGGATGTGCAGGTGGGCGCCGAAGGCGTTACCCGAGTTGCCAACCAGGCCAAGAAAGTCGCCGGCCGTGCCGTTGCCGCCGGCCAGCAGCGTCTTGTTGCGCGAATTGCGCTGCATGTGGGCGTACAGCACGACGTCGTTGTCGTGCTGGAGGATGAAGTGGTTGCCGTAGGTCTTGACGCCGTCCGGCACCGTGGGCGGGTTCGGGTTGTCGGGCAATTCGTCGACGTTGTGGCTGTCGATGCTGCCGTCGGCCATGGCGTAGATCGGCTTGCCCCACACGCGGTAGGGCTCATTCTTCGTGCCGCTCTTGCCGACATGGAAGGGATTCCAGTCTTGGATGGCCGGGTCGAAGTACGCCGCGCGCCAGGTCGTGGGCCTTGCCCGGCCACTGGTAGGCACCGCCTGCGGCCGAGTTCTCAAAGGCCGCCAGCGGGTAGGTGTAGACCTTGGGCGTGGTGTAGCCCTGCGCAGCGATCGAGAAGGTGATCTGACTGGGCGGCGTGGCGCTCAGCACGATGTTGTCGGTGTTCTTGAAGTCCATCGGCGCCAGGCTCTGGTTCTTCTCGAGCGACAGGCCATTGGTCACGGTCACCCAGTCGGCGTGCAGCGTCTTGATGACGATCGTTTTGCCTGACGCACCCGAGCCCGACGGGAAGGACGCCGTGAGCGTGTTGACCAGCACGGCCGTGCCGGTGTTGTTGGTGAAGGTGGCCTGGAACGACAGTTGGTAGACCTCGTGGCCGCCGGGCGCCGTCGGCGGCAGCGCCAGGTAGCGCACCTTGCCGGAAACCAGTGGGTCGATGGCCAGGCCGATGTTGGGTGCGCCCATGAGGTGTCTCCGCAGTTGCAAGGGCTGCGACCTTAGAACGTCGTCGGTGGCGCCGGTATCCCTGTGACGTCGGCGCTGCCGCGCAGGGCCCTGCTTCAGTCCAGCAACACCAGATTTCCATGGTCCTGGGCGGCTTCGATTTCCTCGACAGGCAGCGCCACGGAACTTTGTCCGCGCGACCCCCAGATGATGTCGATCGACCGACCGCCCAGGCTCTCGACGAGACAAGGTCCGATGGGAATGTTCTGTTTGCGGCCGCTACCCGAGAGGTAGGCGACGGGGCCTGTGATGCGAGCGCGACGTGTCGTGAGATCCATGACGTGTCCTTGTGGCCGCGCAGCTAGGCTGCGACGGCGGCTTGCGATTGAGCCTGCGCCAACACCTGGCTGTCGAAGACGAAAAGGGCGGAGTCTGGGTGGCGCAGGGGCTGCTCGGTCTTCATGGTTGTGGGCTGGGTTGGTGGCAGAGGACCGAGCGTGTGCTTTCGGGACTAGCCGGTCTGTGCGACAGCGAACCCGCCATGATTCAAAGTGATGGCCCGGCAGCTCACTTCGCCAACTGTTTGCGTATTGCCTGCAACTCGCGCCGCCGCGCCGCGCTGACCACCGGGTAGCTCATCTTCAAGCCCTCCAGCGCGTCGAGCACGAGCTGCGACACGATCAGCCGGGCGTTGTCCTTGTCGTCGGCCGGCACGATGTGCCAAGGCGCATCGGCCGTGCTGGTGGCGCTGAGAGCCTGGCCATAGGCCTGCATGTAGGCGTCCCAGTAGCCGCGCTCGGTGATGTCGGCGGCACTGAACTTCCAGTTCTTGTCGGGCTCGTCAATGCGCGCCAGCAAGCGCTGGCGCTGTTCTTCCTTTGACAGGTGCAAGAAGATCTTGACGATGCGCGTGCCGTTGACGTGCAGATGCCTTTCCAGGTCGACGATGGAGCGGTAGCGGTCGTGCCACACCGATGCGTCACAGGTGGGGTCGGGCAGGCCTTCGCTTTTCAGGATGTCGCTGTGCACGCGCACGATCAGCACCTCTTCGTAGTACGAGCGGTTGAAGATGCCGATGCGGCCGCGCTCGGGCAGGTCGCGCGTGGTGCGCCACAGGAAGTCGTGTTTCAGCTCTTGCGCGCTGGGGTGCTGGAAGCTGAAAACCTGGCAGCCTTGCGGGTTGACGCCCGACATCACGTGGCGGATGGCGCCGTCCTTGCCGGCGGTGTCCATGGCCTGGAAGATCACCAGCAGGGCGTGGCGGTTGGACGCGTAGAGCAGGCGCTGCTGGTCGCTCAGTTGCTCGACCTGGTCTTCCAGCAGTTTGCGGTAGGCCTTCTTCGACTTACACAGCGCCGGGGTCTTGGTCGCCCAGAGGCTGAGGTCGACTTCGTCGGCCTCGCGGACTTTGAACGGTGTGGTGTCGATCTTCATGCGGCTTCCTTGTTCGTGGCCGGCAACTTCGCGGCCAGACTGCGGACGCAGGCCTGCGCTGCCAGACGCACGGCCTCGCCTTGCGTGGGGTAGGCGTGAATGACGTCGGCCAGGCGGCGCAGGCCCAGGCCGGCCACCATGGCCAGCGAGACGTTGTTGATCAGCTCGCCGGCGTTGCGGCCGACGATGGTGGCACCCAGGATGCGGTCGCTGCCTTCGCGCACGTGGATCTTCACGAAACCGTCCTCGTCGCCATCGGTGATGGCGCGCACCACGTCGTGCATGGGCACGGTATAGGTCTTGACCGGTATGCCCTGGGCGCGCGCCTGGCGCACGTACAGGCCGACATGGGCCACCTGCGGTTCGGTGTAGGTGCACCAGGGCACGGTCAGCGCGCTCAGGCGCTGGCGGCCACGCTGCAGCGCATTGCGCACCACGATGCGCGCCGAGGCCTCGGCCGAGTTCGTGAACGCATGTTCCAGGCACACATCCCCGGCCGCGTAGATGCGCGGGTTGCGGGTGCGCAGAAAGTCGTCGACCTGGATGCCTGAACCGACGTCGTAGGCTACGCCGGCCTGCTCCAGGTCCAAGCCCTGCACGCACGGCAGGCGGCCGATGCCGGTCAGGATCTCGTCGACCACCGTCGTCGATTCGTTGCCGTCGATGACCATGGTGACGTGCTTGCGGCCACCCTGCATGCGCACGGCGACGATCTGGCAGTTCAGGTGGATTTCGACGCCGTCGTGGGCCAGCGCGTGGGCGACCATCTGCGCGGCGTCGCGCTCTTCCCTGGGCAGGAACAGCGGTTCGCTGTGACTGATGAGGGTGCGACAGCCGAAACGCGCGAAGGCCTGGGCCAGTTCGCAGCCCAGCGGCCCGCCGCCGATGACCAGCAGGCTGGGCGGCAGCCGGGTCAATGCGAAGACGCTTTCGTTGGTCAGGAAGCCGGCGGCGGCCAGGCCTTCAATGTCGGGCAGCAGCGGGCGCGAGCCGGTGGCGATCAGCGCCTTCTTGAACTGCAGCCGGGTGCCGGCCACGTCCACCGCGTCGGCACTGCCGAAGCGCGCGCGGCCGATGTGCAAGGCGATGCCCTCGTCATGCAGACGGGCCGCCGAGTCCACCCGCAGGATGCGGTCGCGCACGCGGCGCAGGCGCGCCATCACGGCCGCGAAGTCGACCGGGATCTCGGCCGGCGCGTCGACGCCGACGCAGGGCGCGTCGCGCATCTCGGCGATCAGCTGCGCGCTGCGGATCAGAGTCTTGGACGGGATGCAGCCTTCGTGCAGGCAGTTGCCGCCGATGTGGTGCGACTCGATCAGTGCAACCTGGGCGCCCGCCGCGACGGCAGCGCGCGCGGCCGCCAGGCCGGCAGGGCCGGCGCCGATGATCAGCAGGTCGTAAATCATGGCGGCACCGCCTCGCCCAGCCACCCACCGTCAAAGCCTGCGCGCTGCAGGCCGCGGCGGATGGGCGCCGAGCCCCGCATCAGCCGCCACACCAAACCCGTGCGGAAGTTCTCGAGCATCAGCACGATCATCCCCTGGTCCAGGCCAAACATGCCGGGCGAGACCCAGCCAGCCGCCGCACCGGGGCTGGCCGCCTTCACCGTGTCGTTGTAGCCGCTGGCGCGCACCCGGCCGTCACCGGCGGCGGCGCCGCGCGCTAGCAGGCGCCGCACGGCGGGCAGCGCAATTTCCGGCGCGAAGACCAGCGACGACACCACCGCCGGGCCGCTGAGCGTGCCGTCGTCCGGCCCCCAGGGCACGCCGCGTGCCGCGTAGCCGTAGAAGGACTGGCGCCGCCCGGCCAGCCGTTGGCGCGGCGTGCTGGGGCCGTCGCCGGCCGACAGGCCCCAGCCGTTCGCGTCGTAGCCGGCGAAGCTGCGCGGGTTGCGGATGGCGTACTCGCGCTGCACGTAGGTGGCGCGGCGGCTGTTCTCGAAGTAGTCGCAGCCCTTCTCGCGCATGAAGCCGTCGCGGATGCCGCGAAAGTCGATCCAGGCGTGCGAGAACTGGTGGATGAACAGCGGCCCGGCGTAGAGGAAGTCGACGCCGTACAGGTTCTCCCACTGGTAGGTGCCGGTCCAGGCCGGGAAGCTGCCCTCGGTCAGCGACTGCGTGGGCGAACCCAGGCCCAGCGCGTAGAGCAGCAGGGCTTCGCTGTAGCCTTCCCAACCGTAGTTCAGGAAGCCGCTGCCGGGCTTCCAGCCGTGCACGACGGCGGCACCCTGGGGCTGGGCCCAGCACCAGTCCACGCGCTGGTAAAGCAGGTCGACCAGCGCGCGCAGTTCCGTCTCGTGGGGCGTGGCGGCGGTGAAGTAGGCGGCCGCCGTCAGCATGCCGGCCAGCAGCAGCGCGGTGTCGATCAGCGAGACCTCGCAGCGCCAGGCGCGCCGGCCGCTGTCCATGTGCAGGAAGTGGAAGTAGAAGCCCTTGTGGCCGGTCGCTTCGGGCTTGCCGCTCTGGTCGCTGTCGCGAAAGAAACGCAGGGCGGCCAGGCTGCGCAGCAGCGCTTCGTCGCGGGTCATCCAGCCGCGCTCGACCCCCACCGGCCAGGCCGACAAGGCGAAGCCGACGACCGCGATGCTGGCGTGCGAACCCGGCCGCGAGGTGTCGGCCACCAGACCGTTGCTGCGTTGGCCGTGCTGCACGAAGTAGTCGAAGGCGGCGCGCTGCAGGCCGTCCAGCATGGCCTCGTCGGCCGTCGACAGCGGCTCGGCCGCAGCGACAGCCGGGGGCAGCGCTGCAGCCGTCCTCACGCGGCGCCTTTCACGCCGACGAAGCCAGCGCCGCGTCGACGGTGGCCTGCGCCTGCACCAGGATGCGTTGCAGATGCGCCGGACTTTGGAAGCTCTCGGCGTAGATCTTGTAGATGTCCTCGGTGCCCGAAGGCCGCGCGGCATACCAGCCGCTCTTCGCCACGACCTTGATGCCGCCGATGGCCGCGTGGTTGCCCGGTGCCTGGCTCAGCACGCCGGTGATCGGCTCGCCCGCCAGTTCGGTTGCGGTGATGGCTTTGGGCGACAGTGCCGCCAGTCGACGCTTCTGCTGCGCCGTCGCCGGCGCTTCCACGCGGTCAGCAACCGGGCTGCCGAGCTGGCCCGCGAGTTCAAGGTACAGCGCGCCTGGGTCGCGCCCGCAGCGCGCGGTCATCTCAGCGGCCAGCAGCGCCGCGATGAGACCGTCCTTGTCGGTGGTCCAGGCCGTGCCGTCGCGGCGCAGGAAGGCGGCGCCGGCGCTCTCTTCGCCGCCGAACCCCAAGCTGCCGTCCAGCAAACCCTGAGAGAACCACTTGAAGCCGACCGGCACTTCGAAAAGCGGGCGGCCCAGGCGTGCCGCCACGCGGTCGATCAACTGCGTGCTGACCACCGTCTTGCCCACTGCGGCGCTCGCGCTCCATTGCGGCCGATGGCGGAACAGATAGCCGATGGCAGCCGCCAGAAAGTGGTTGGGCGGTAGCAGCCCGGCGGCGGGCGTGACGATGCCGTGGCGGTCGTGGTCGGTGTCGCAGGCGACCGCAATGTCGAACTGGTCCTTGACGGCGATCAGCCGCTGCATCGCATACACCGACGACGGGTCCATGCGGATCTGGCCGTCCCAGTCCAGCGTCATGAAGGCGAAGGTCGGGTCGACCACTTCACTGATCACGGTCAGGTCGAGCTGCCAGCGCTCGGTGATGGCAGCCCAGTAATGCACGCCGGCGCCGCCCAGCGGGTCGACGCCGATGCGCACCCTGGAAGCGCGGATCGCGTCCATGTCGATGACGTGATCGAGGTCTTCGACGTAGTTGCCCAGGAAGTCGTG
>JAYVBO010000720.1:0-2152 GCA_043750435.1 Betaproteobacteria bacterium
CCATATAAAAACCCATGACAAGATGGAATATTATATGATATAACTTCGAATTCTTCGAACGCTTTATAGAATTTAATTAAATGTTAACGGCTTACCGCGCCGCTACACGCAGCCCATCACCAGGCAATGCACTTGGATGTTGAGGTTGGCCGCAGACCCAAAGCGTTGGATCAGAGTGACCGCGCCTCAATCGTCCGTTGTGCCGCCTGCCGATATGTGCCCTCGGCAGCGGTCCCGTGAACAGATTCCTTTGTGCGGGTCCGACCGGCAGCTTCGGAGCGCCGAGTTCAGGGCCCCGAATGGCACTGTTGGGTCGGTTTCTGTCGCCTGCCCGAGATGAGGTGAACCACCGCTTCGACTGCCAGCGGGCGTTCAGAAGCTCAAAGGGAGGTCAGAGGTCGATGTCGTAGTCGATGATCAGCGGCGCATGGTCGCTGAAGCGTTGCGCGAGGTAGATCGACTCCCGCCTTGCCAATGCGGCAAGACCAGGAGTGGCCAAGTGGTAGTCGATGCGCCAGCCCACGTTCTTGGCCCAGGCTTGGCCGCGTGCGCTCCACCAGGTGTACTGGTCGGGTTGCTGGTTCAGCGTGCGGAAAACGTCCACCAGGCCGCCTTCGGTCAGCAGCTTCGTCATCCAGTCGCGTTCTTCGGGCAGGAAGCCGCTGTTCTTGCGGTTGCCCTTGAAATTCTTCAGGTCGATCTCTTTGTGGGCGATGTTGATGTCGCCGACCAGGATGAACTCGCGCTCGGCCTTCAGCGCCATCAGGTAGGGGTACATCGCGGCCAGAAAGCGGAACTTGGCGGCCTGGCGTTCTTCGCCGCTGCTGCCGCTGGGGAAGTAGCAACTGATGATGCTGAGCTTGCGCTGGGGTGTGTCGTAGCGGCATTCCACCCAGCGGCCTTCGGGATCGAACTCGGCGTTGTTCCAGCCGATGACCACGTCGCTGGGTTCTTTGCGGCTGTAGACGCCCACGCCCGAGTAGCCCTTCTTCTGGGCGTAGTGGAAATGGGCGTGCATGCCGCCCACGGCGTCGAACTGGCCGGACACGTCTTCCGTCTGGGCCTTGAGTTCTTGCACCCCCATACAATCGACGGACGCACTTTCGGCCCATTCGACGAAGCCTTTGCGGGCTGCCGACCGGATGCCATTCAGATTGAGTGAGACGAGCCGAAAAGCCAAGGGAACCCCCAGTCAGATTGATGAACAACGCAGACGATCCCACATTGGCGCTTGAATTTGTGCAGTTCGCCGTCGAAGCCGGCGTCCTGCGCTTCGGCGAATTCAAGACCAAGGCCGGGCGCCTGTCGCCGTACTTTTTCAATGCCGGCTTGTTCGATGACGGTGCCAAGTTGGGCCGGCTGGCGGAATTCTATGCACGACGCCTGCTGACGCTGGATGCCACCGCGCTGCCTTTCGACATGCTTTTCGGCCCGGCGTACAAAGGCATCACCTTGGCCGCCACGCTGGCGGTTGAGCTGGCCCGCCACGGCCGCAACGTGCCGCTGGCCTTCAACCGCAAGGAAGCCAAGGACCATGGCGAAGGCGGCACGCTGATCGGCGCGCCGGTGCGCGGCCGCGTGCTGATCGTTGACGATGTGATCTCGGCCGGCACCTCGGTGCGCGAATCGGTGGCCCTGATCACCGCCGCCGGCGGCACGCCCAGCGGCGTGGCCATCGCGCTGGACCGCCAGGAACGCACCGGTGGCGACGAGACGGACAGCGCGCCGCAAAGCGCCGTGCAGTTCGTGCAGCAGCAGCTGAAGCTGCCGGTGGTGGCCATCGCCACGCTGGCCGATTTGCTGCAGTACCTGCGCAGCGCCGACGCGCCCGCACTGGCGGCCTACGCCGCGCCGGTGCAGGCCTATCGCGAGCGTTACGGGGTCTGAATGCCGAAGTCCGCAGCGGGCCACAGGCAAAGAGCAGGCATGCGGGCGACTGCCTTGACGGCCGCGCTGGGCCTATTGGCAGCAACCACTGCCTCGGCCCAGGCCAGCCCCAACGCAGCCGGCATCTACACCTGTGTGGACGACAAGGGCCGCCGGCTCACCGCCGACCGCCCCATCGTCGAATGCACGAACCGCGAGCAGCGGCTGCTGAACCGCGACGGTTCGGTGCGCGGCGTGCAGCCGCCCACCCTGACCGCTGAAGAGC
>JAYVBO010000721.1:0-5015 GCA_043750435.1 Betaproteobacteria bacterium
CGGCTGGCGGCCAGCCGCCTTCAGTCTTCGCGCGCCGGTGGCGCAGGCGGCACGCCGTTGCCAGCTTCGGCGGCGTATTCCTTGAGCCGGTTGTAGAGCGTCTTCAGGCTCACGCCCAGCACCGCCGCCGTGCGTTCCTTGTGGTGGTTGTAGTGGCGCAGCGTGGCCAGCATCAGCGCGCGTTCGGCCTGCGCCATGGAGGTGCCAATGGGCAGCGTGATGCTGTCAGCCAGCGCGGGTGCCGACAAGGCCGCTGGCGTGGGCGCTGGCGTTGGCGTTGGTGCATGCGCTGGTGCAGTCCCCGGGGCGGCCATCAGGGGCAGGGCGTGTGGCGGTGCGGCCGGGCTGGCTGGGTTGAGCGACGTGGCACCGGCGCGCGGCAGCCAGCTGGCGTCGATCAAATCGCCGGTGGCCATCACGTAAGCGCGCTGCACCGCGTTGCGCAACTCGCGCACATTGCCCGGCCAGTGGTAGTCGCCCAGTTGCGCCAGCGCCTGCGGCGTGAAGCGGCGCTGCCGGCCTTCCTGCTGGCCGATGGCCTGCAGGAAGTGTTCGGCCAGCAGCGGCACATCGACCAGCCTGTCGCGCAGCGGCGGCAATTCCAGCGGGAAAACGTTCAGCCGGTACAGCAGGTCTTCACGCAGCCGGCCGGCGGCCACCGCCTGGTGCGGCAGGCGGTTGGTAGCAGCGATCACCCGCACGTCGGCCTCCTGGCTGACGGTGCTGCCCACCCGCATGTAGCGCGAGGTCTCCAACACGCGCAGCAGCTTGACCTGCAGTTCCAGCGGCATTTCGGTGATCTCGTCGAGGAACAGCGTGCCGCCGTTGGCCCGTTCGAAAAAGCCCTGGTGCTGGCGTTCGGCACCGGTGAAGCTGCCTTTCTCGTGGCCGAAGATTTCGCTTTCGATGAGGTTGGGCGAAATGGCACCGCAGTTCACCGCCAGAAAGGGGCGCTTGCGGCGGCGGCTCAGGTCGTGCACGGTCTGCGCCACCACCTCTTTGCCGCTGCCCGACTCGCCGGTGATGAACACTGTGACGCCGGTGCCGGCCACGCGCGAGATCTGTTCGTAGATGCGCTGCATCGGTTCGCTCTTGCCCCACAGGTGGCCGAAGTGCCCCGTCTGCGCCAGCTTGGCGGTCAGGCCTTCGACCTCGGCCTTCAGCGCGGCCGGCTTCATGATGCGCGACAGCACACCCTGCAACTGCTTCAGGTTGATGGGCTTGGTCAGGTAGTCGGCCGCGCCCAGGCGCAGCGCCTGCACCGAGGTCTCCAGGCTGGCGTGGCCGGTGCACAGCACCACCTCGGTGTTGGCCATCAGCTGCGGGTCGGCCAGCAGGTCCATGCCGTTGCCGTCGGGCAGGCGCAGGTCCAGCAGCAGGATGTCGGGCTGCTGCAGCGAAATCTGCCGCCGCGCATCGCGCAGGTTGTGGGCAGTTGCCACGGTGAGCTGTTCACCAGCGATCAAATCGCGCAAGGAGCTGGCGGCGTCAGCATCGTCGTCAACGACTAGCGCGTGGGGCATCGACTGACTCCGGAAGTGGGCGGCGGGCCACGTCACAGCAGGCGTGCACCATAGCCGCTATTGTGGGGTTGGGCGCGGGTCGGTAAAAGATGCCGGCAAGACTTGCCGACAGCATCGCGGGGCCCGGCCAGGCGTGCGATTCGCATGCGTTCGGTATGCAGGCGCACCGACCGCGCGTGGCCCCAGGCTGGACGATGCGCTGCCGCCGCCACCCTGGGACACCGCTCCGACCGAGTTCGCATGAACCGCCAGCCGACACCGTCGAACGACCAGACCATCGAGCGCCCGGAACACCGCCCCGACGACCGCCCGGACGACCCGCTGCAGCGCTACCGGGCGAAACGCAACTTCGGCGTGACGCCAGAGCCCGACGCCAAGGGCGGGTCGAATCAGCGTCATCAGCGTCATCAGCCCCACCAGCCACACCAGCCACACCAGCCACACCAGCCGCCGCTGACCTTCGTCGTTCAGAAGCACTGGGCGCGCAGCCTGCATTACGACTTCAGGCTGGAACTCGAAGGCACGCTGAAAAGCTGGGCCGTCCCCAAGGGCCCGAGCGCAGAACCGGGCGTGAAGCGCATGGCCGTGCAGGTCGAAGACCACCCGCTGGCCTACGCCACCTTCGAAGGCACCATCCCCGCCGGGCAGTACGGCGCGGGCGAGGTCATCGTGTGGGACGCCGGCACCTGGACCCCGCTGCACGACCCGCAACAGGGTCTGCGCGACGGCAACCTGAAGTTCGAACTGCACGGCCAGCAACTGCACGGCCGCTGGGTGCTGGTGCGGATGAAAGGCCAGGGCGAGAAGCAGGCGCCGTGGCTGCTGATCAAGGAGAAAGACGCCCCCGCCTCCGCCGATGGCCATACCCCATCTCATCCCGATCCCCACCCCCAGTCCCACCCCGGTGCGGCCACGGCCGGGCCGGTACCCAGTGCGTTACCGCCCACGCTGGCGCCCCAGCTGGCGACGCTGGCCGCCGCTCCACCGGCCGATGCGGCCGACTGGCTGTACGAGATCAAGTTCGACGGCTACCGCGTGCTCGTGCGCAACGGCGAGACCGGTGCGCGCCTGCTGACGCGCAATGGCCACGACTGGACCGCCAAGCTGCGGCCGCTCCAGTTGGCGTTCGAAGCGTTGCGGCTGCCGTCGGGTTGGTATGACGGCGAAATCGTGGTGCCCAACGAAGCCGGCGTGCCGGATTTCGGTGCCCTGCAACAGGCCTTCGACACGCAGCGCACCGGCGATGTCGTTCTCTACCTTTTCGATCTGCCCTACGCCGACGGCCACGACCTGCGCGGCCTGCCGCTGCAGGCGCGGCGCCAGCGGCTGCAAGCGCTGCTGGCCGCATCGAAAGCCCCATCGAAGGCCGATACCGTGCGCTTCAGTGAGGCCTTCGAGGCACTCCCGGACAGCCTGGTGGCTTCGGCCTGCAAACTGGGGCTGGAAGGCCTGATCGCCAAACGCCGCAGCAGCCCTTACCGGTCTGGCCGCTCAACCGACTGGCTGAAGCTGAAGTGCAGCCAGCGGCAGGAATTCGTGATCGGCGGCTACACCGCGCCCCAGGGTTCGCGGACCGGCTTCGGCGCGCTGCTGCTCGGCGTGTACGGTGAGCAAGGCGGCTTGCAGTACGCCGGCGATGTCGGCACCGGCTTCAGCCAGCAGGCGCTGCGCGACATCCAGCGCCAGCTGGCCAGCCGGGTGCAAGGCCACAGCCCGTTCGTCCCATCCGCGGCCGGCACCCCGATCGACGGCCGGCCGACCTGGGTCGCGCCGACGCTGGTCGCCGAGGTGAGCTTCGCGCAATGGACCCGCGCTGGCCGCATCCGGCATGCCGTCTTCCGTGGTCTGCGCTCCGACAAGCCCACCAGCGACATCGTGCGCGAAAAGGCACTGCGCCTGGCCGCGGCGAAGGCGTCTGGCCTGACCCGCAAGTCGCAGTCGCAGGTGGCGCTCGAACGCGCGTCCGTCAGCAACCCGCAGCGCGTGATCGACGCCCGCAGCGGCACCACCAAGCTCGACCTGGTGCGCTTCTACAGCCGGGTGGGCCGCTTGATGATGCCGCACCTGAAGGGCCGCCCGGTGTCGCTGCTGCGCGCGCCCGATGGCGTCGACGGGCCGCTGTTTTTCCAGAAGCACGCCGAGACCGAAAAGCTGCCCGGCCTGCGGCAGATCGCTGCCGCTGCAGGCGACAGCCACGCGCCGATGATCGAAGTGGCCGGCCCGCAAGGGCTGCTGTCGGCCGCGCAATGGGGCGTCGTCGAGTTCCACACGCTGAACGTGGCCACAGCCAACATCGACCGCCCGGACCGCATGGTCTTCGACCTGGACCCTGGCGAAGGCGTGGCCTGGGCCCAGGTGCAGGAAGCAGCACAACTGGTGCAGGCCTTTCTCGGCCAGCTCGGCCTGGCGGCCTTCCTGAAGACCAGCGGCGGCAAGGGGCTGCACGTGGTGGTGCCGCTGAAGCGGCTGCACGGCGGCGACACCGTGAAGGGCTACTCGCAGGCCGTCGTGGCGCACATGGCGCAGACCCTGTCGCAGCGCTTCGTGGCGCGCAGCGGGCCGAAGAACCGCGTCGGGAAGATCTTCATCGATGCCCTGCGCAACGGGTCCGGAGCCAGCACGGTGTGCGCCTGGTCGGCGCGGGCGCGGCCCGGCATGGGCGTCTCCGTGCCCGTGGGCTGGGCCGAACTGCCAGCGTTGCGCGGCGGCGACCACTGGTGCCTGCAGACGGTGCACGAGCGCCTGGATATCGGCAACGAGCCCTGGGCCGGCTACGCCAGGGCGGCACGCGGCCTCAGTGCGGCGATGGCCGCGCTGGGCTGGTCGCCGCCGACTGCTTGAGCCCCCACGTGCGCCCCTCCATCCACCATCCACCACCCAATTTCGGCCGTCGGCCGAGCCAGGAGTTCCCATGCCCCGCGTGATCTGGAAAGGCGCCATCGCTTTTGGCCTGGTGCACGTGCCCGTGGCCTTGTACCCGGCGTCACAGGATGTCGGTATCGACTTCGACTGGCTCGACAAGCGGTCGATGGACCCGGTGGGCTACAAGCGGGTGAACAAACGCACCGGCAAGGAAATCCAGGCCGACGACATCGCCAAGGGCATCAAGCAGGAGGATGGCGACTACGTGATCCTGAGCGAAGGCCAGATCAAGGCGGCGTATCCGAAGTCGACACAGACCATCGAGATCGAGTCCTTCGTCAAGGCCAGCGAGATTCCATTCACGCTGCTGGAGACCCCTTACTACCTGGAACCCATCGGCAAGGGCGAGAAGGTCTACGCCCTGCTGCGCGAGTCGATGTTCGAGGCCGGCGTGATTGGCATCGCGCGCGTCGTGATGCACACCAAGGAACGCCTCGCCGCGCTGATCCCTTCTGGTTCTGCCCTGGTGCTCAACACCATACGCTGGGCCAGCGAGATTCGTCCCCTGACCGAGCTGAAACTGCCGGCCCAGGGCAAGACCGCAGCCGGCCTGAAGCCGGGCGAACTGAA
>JAYVBO010000722.1:0-2150 GCA_043750435.1 Betaproteobacteria bacterium
CCGTAGACGTTCATGTGCGGTCGTCCAGCGGCAACGGGGCGCGCGGCCGGGTGTGGTCGATCAGCAGGCCCATGGCCACCGCCGCCGCGATGGCCACCACGATGTTCAGCTTGTAGGGCAGCGCGAAAGCGGCTACCGCCGCGCATGCGGCCACGCCACCTGCCACCGCCGTGCCCCGGCCGGTGATCAACGAAGCACCCACGCCCAGCAGCGCCAGCGTGCCCGCGAAGCCGAAGCCCCAGTGCACGGGCACGGCGTCGGCTAGGAAAATGCCGAACATGGCCGGCACCTGCCAGGCCGTCCAGTTGCAGGCCACGCCGCCCCAGAAATACGGCAGGTGTTCGGGCGCGGGGCGCGGATCGGGGAAGCGGCGCATGAACAGCACGTAGTTCAGGTCGGCCGTGAAATAGGCCAGCCGCAAACGCAGGTGCCACGGGTAGACGATGAAGTAGGGCCGCCAGCCCGCGCTGAAGATCATGAAGCGCAGGTTCACGCACAGCGCCGTGGCCCACACCACCCAGGCCGGTGCGCCGTGAACCATCAGTGGCAGCACCGCCAGTTGGGCGCTGCCGGCAAAGACCAGCAGCGACATCATGGCCATCAGCGGCAGCGGCAGGCCGCTCTTGCCCATGGCCACGCCGGTGATCAGCCCCCAGGCTCCGATGCCGATGGCGGTGCCCAACATTTCGCGGGCGCCACGGGCGAATTCGGGGTGGCGCCAGACGGGCGCGGCGGGGGTTGCATCAGGGTTCACCCGCGCATTGTCGCCACGCGCTGTCGTTCAGCGACCACGGGGCCCAGACCTCAGCCGCTGCGCCGGCCAGCCGGCTCAGCGGCGGCTGACGCTGCCGCTGCCGGCCACTTTGCTTTTCATCGCGGCGTTGCCGACAAAGGTCACGTCGCCACTGCCGGCGATGCGCACATTGATCGTCTTCTGCGCATTGACCAGCACGTCGCCGCTGCCGGCGATCTGCACGTCCACATCGTCCGCCCGCAGATCGGCCAAGCGCACATCGCCGCTGCCAGCGATGTTCACCGACAGCTTGGTGGCGCTGCCCTTGCCACTGACGTCGCCGCTGCCGGCGATGCGGACGCTGAGGTCTTCGGTGCTGAGGCCGTTGAGCTTGGCATCGCCCGAGCCCGCCAACGAAACCAGAAGGGCCGGCGTGGTGTAGCTGTCCAGCAGGAAGTCGCCCGAACCCGAGGCCACCAACGCACTGAGCTTGGGTACGGTGATGGTCAGCAGCACCTTCGAACGCGTGTAGATGTTCTCGCCGCGCTTCCAGCGCACCACCAGGGTTGCGCCGTGCCGGGTGGTTTCAACGCTGGTTTCCAACAAAGCCAGCAGGTTGTCGTCGGCCTGCACCTGCAGCAGCTGACCGCCCTGGCGGACCACCGCGTCCATAGAACCCGACAGCGAGATGGCCTGGAATTCGGCCACAGCGCGGGTCTCGGTGGCGCTGCGGCTCGAGCCCGAGGTGGCAGCGTCGGCTTGCACCGGCGCCAGGGCCAGGCTGAGCAGCAAAGGGGCGGCGAACAAGAGGTTGCGGCGCAGGGCGTTCATGGCGGGCTTTCGCTGAAGTGGAGCAGAGGCCCGCACTGTGGCGCGCCGCCAGGCGCCGCACCAGCCGTTCGCGATGCGTTGCCGCAGGCGCCGATGAACGGCGCTTTAACGCCGTCGAAAGCGCCGCAGCGCCGACGCCGCTGCCGTTCAGTGGCCTTTGGCGGCCACCTTGGTGGCGGCCTTGCCCGACTTCGCCGTCTTGTTGTCGGCAGCCGCTGCGTCTTCGTCGGCCTCGGCGGTGGGCGGTGGTTTGGGCGGCTCGGGCGGCGGCAGCATGGCTTCGATCTTGTTTTCGCGCATGTAGTCGTTCATCTCGCGCCAGCCGGCAAACACAGCGGCCTTGTCGGCCCGCTTGTTGTTGCCATAGCAGACCTCGACCGATCGCCCCGCGTGGCGGCAGCCTGCGCCCACCGCTTTGCCTTCGGCCTCACGGCGCGCGGCCATGGCCGTGGTCGATTCAATGCCCAGCTGATCGCAAGCGGTCAGCAGCAAAGGCATCAGCAGAAGGAAGGCGTGGGCGGGGTGGCGCATGGACAAGGGGCGGAGATGTCCGGGATATCGGCCTAGCCCCCGCCGGCTTGAGCCG
>JAYVBO010000723.1:0-4996 GCA_043750435.1 Betaproteobacteria bacterium
CCGGTCTGCAGCAGGGCGACAGCCTGCTCAGTTTCGGCCTCGGCTACAAGTTCTGAGGGCTGTGCAGCTGCCGGTGCGCTGCGCCGCGCCTCAGGCAAAGCGCCCCTGCAGGTGCCAGTCGACATCGCCCGCCGCCCCCGGCACGCGGGCGCGGTAGACCCAGACCAGCGAGCCGTCGTCGGTCTGCGCGATGAAGTAGTCGCGCGCCACGGGCTGGCTGTCCCACCAGCCGGATTCGACACGCTCGGGGCCGCTGAGCAAGCGCAGCGGCCGGCCCTGCAGCAGCGGCAAGGCGCCGCGCGCGGCCAGCGGCAGCGGTTCGGGCAGCAGCCAGGTGGGGCGGTGCAGCGGCAGCGTTGACACGGCCATGCGCGGCGGGCCTGGGGCCATGGCGCCGTGGGCCGGCACGCTGCGGCTGGCGCATTCGGGGCGGTGGTCGGCCACCGCTTCCAGGCGCTGCACCTGGGCGTCGCCCAGGCGGGCGCGCAGGCGTTCCAGCAAACGGGTCAGGCCTTCGGCCTGGCTGCTGCGGGTGGGGAAGAGTTCACCGTTGGGCGCCGGTGCGGCCATGGTGTGGCGGCAGTGCAGGCGCAATTCCAGCGTCGGCGCGGCCAGTTCGGCGCGACCCAGGCGTTCGCGCAGCAGCAACTGCAGGTGGGCCGCGTCCAGCGCGGGTTCAGCCAGTTCGATGCGCAATTCGCTGGCCGGCACCGCCGCGCGGCGATGGTCTTCGTGTTGCATGGCCAGCGTGAAGACGGCCACGCGCACCTGGCGCGCCTGCGCCCAGGCCACCAGCCGCGCCAGCAGCACTGCGGCGCCGGCCAGCACCGCGTCGGTGGTCTCGGCGCGGGCGTACAGCTCCAGCCGGCTTTCGAAAACCGCCGGCAGCGTGGTCCAGACGCGCGGGTCGGCCTGCAGGCCCAGCGCCCGGTCGAGGTCGCCCATCAAGTCTTCACCAAAGCGCCGTGCCAGGCCGGCGCGCGGCAGTTGGCGCAGGTCGCTCAAGGTGTGCAGACCCATGCCCTGCAGCGCGTCCCAGTGCGCGCGGCCGGGGCCCAGCAACCACACCGGGGCGCTGTCGAGGCGATCTTGCAGCGCGCGCAGTGTGTCGGCGTGCGGGCCCGGCGGCCCGCCCGGCTGCCAGCGTGCCAGCAAGGCCGCCCCCCAGGCCGTGGGCGCCGCCGCGCTGTGCACGCGGTGGCCCAGCGGCGCCACGCTGGCCAGCAGGCGCTGCCACAGCGCCGGCAGGCCGCCAAACAGGCGCAAGCTGGCCTGCACGTCGAGCAGCACGGTTTGTTCGTCGTGCAGGGTGACGGCCGGCGTGTAGACCAGCGCGGCGTGGGCCACGGCCTGCAGGGCGGCGGCGTCGCGCGCCACGTTGGACTCGGCGACCAGCAGGTCACCGGCCAGCGCCAGCGCCGTGGCGCGCTTCATGCCCGGGCGTATGCCGCGCTCGGCCGCCGTCACGTTGACGTGGCTGACGCGGTGCTCGGTCAGCAGCACTGCCGGGCGTTCGCCTTGCTCAGGCGTCAGCGTGGCGCAGAAGGCCTCCAGCGACAGCAGCGGCAGGTGCAGGGCGAGCCAGAGCATGGCGGGGGCGGCGAGGCAGGCAGCGAGACAGGCAGCGAGACAGGCAACGAGACAGGCAGCAACACGGCCAGCAGCATGGGCGCAGCACGGCCGCGCCGCCGCGCATCAGGGCAGCGTGCAGTCGAAGTCGTAGAAGTGCTGGCCGTCGGCGCGGCGTATGCCCAACGTGCCGACCAGGCCTTCGAGTTCACCGGTGCCGGAGTCGGGCACCACGGTGACGCTGAGCGTGGGCGTGCCGCGGTCCATCAAGCCGCAATGCTGCAGCGCAAAGCTGCCGGTCTTGCCCAGCAGGCTGCCGGTGACAACTTCGATGGCCACATAGCCGGCCGAGCCCTGCACGCCCGTCATGGCGCTGAGCATCTGGCCCTGGGCCGTGGCTTGCAGGTCACCCTGGTATTGCTTGCTGAGCAGCAAACGGCCCACCGTGATGCCGGGGGTGTCGACCTCGGGCCAGGGTTGGGGCTGCATGCTGACGCTGAAGGTGCCGGTGAGGCGGTGCTGATGCTGATGCTGATGCGGGTGCGGGTGCTGATGCGGGTGCGGGTGCGGGTGCGGGCGGGTCATGGTCGGGTTTCCAGTCAAGCGGGTGGGGGATATGGATACACAGCGGCTACGCGCGCTGCAGCGGGCTGGCGGCGGCTGCACGGCCAATGGCCGACGGTAGCCCAGTGGGCCCGGCCCGCGCCAGCGCGGTGGCCGACAGCACCGGCGCCAGGGCCAGGTGCAGTGCCTGCGCCAGCGGCGGGCCGCGCCGCTTCAGCAGCAGCACGCGCAGGCGGTCGGGCCCGGCGCTGCCCAGCAGCAGGCGCAGCGGCGCGGCGCTGGGGCGGCTGCGCTGCTCGGCGTCGCGCAGCAGAAAGACCGGGCCGTCGTGGGCCTGCTCGGCCAGTTGCAGGCGGCGCAGCGCGTCGGCCGGCAGGCGGGCCGGCAGCCAGGCCAGCGCGGCGCCCAGGTGACCGCTTTTCAACGCCTGTTCCAGCGCCCACAACACGTCGGCGGCGGGCAGCAGCGCGCGGGCGCGGCTCTTCAGCGCGGGCTTCAACGCGGGCGCCTGGCCCGCCTGCCCAGCCGGCCCGCCCCGGCTGTGCACCACCACCAGCTGCCGCACGTCGATGTCCAGCGCGCCCAGCGCCCAGGCGCAGGGCGCGGCCGGCGGGTCGAACCACATCAGGCTGCGCTGCTGGCGCTGCAGCGCGGCCAGTGCCGGCGCCAGCAGGCGCAGTTCACCGACGCCGGCGTGCGGCAGCAGCAGTTCGGTCAGCACGCGGGCCGGCCAGCCGCCGCCGGGCAATTCGGCGTCCAGTTCGGCGTAACCGCTGGCCACCACGCCTTGCTGGGCGTTGATCGGTCGGCCCAATTGGTGGGCGCGCCACAGCGCGGGATGCAGGTCTTCAGGCGCGGTGCGCGCAGGCCCGAATGCCCGCACTGGTACGAGAGGCAGCGCGGGGGGCAGCACGAGGGGCAGCGCGGGCGGTGCGGGGTCGGCCCAGCCTGCGGTTGAAGAGAAAAGGTTCACACAAAGACTGTATGTTCATACAGCTTTTTCGGCAAGCGCCTTGTCGTGACGCAGTCGGCAAAAGTCGGCAGCCAGCCCGGCGGTTCAGGCGTTCAGACGTTCAACAAGGCCTGCACGCGGGTGCGCAAACCGGCCAGTTCCACTTCCGCCGGGGCCAGCCCTTCGCCCACCACCAGGCCCACCGAGCTGAACAGGCCGCGGCGGAAAGGCTTGCGCATGGCCGTGCCGCCTTCGATGCGCGAAAAGTAGCTGCCCCACAGGTTGCGCAGCGCCATCGGCACCACGGGCACCCGGTGGGTTTGCAGCAGCTTCATCACGCCCCCTTTGAAGATGCCCAGTTGACCGTCGCGGGTGAGGCCGCCTTCCGGGAAGATGCACAGCAGGTCGCCCTCATCCAGCACGCGGCCGGCGGCGGCAAAGGCCGCTTCGTAGGCCGCCGGGTCTTCTTGCTGCGGCGCGATGGGGATGGCCTTGGCCAGCCTGAACAGCCAGCCCAGCACCGGCTGGGCAAAGATGCGGTGGTCCATCAGGAAGCGGATGGGACGCGGGCTGGCGGCCATCAGCAGCACCGCGTCCACGTAACTCACGTGGTTGCAGACCAGGATGGCCGCGCCGCTGACCGGGATGTGTTCATCACCGCGGATGCGGAAGCGGTAGACGCAGCGGGTGAGCATGAAGGCCACGAAGCGCAGCAGGTATTCCGGCACGAGCAGGAAGATGTAGCCGGCCACCACCGCGTTCAGCAAACCAACCACCAGAAACACCTCGGGGATGGTCAGGCCGGCGCTCAGCAAAAAGCCCACGCCGAGTGAACTGACGATCATGAACAGCGCGTTCAGGATGTTGTTGGCCGCGATGATGCGGGCGCGGTGCGTGGGCAGGCTGCGCATCTGGATCAGCGCGTACATGGGCACGCTGAAGATGCCGGTGAACAGCGACAGCAGGCCCAGGTCGGCCATCACGCGCCAATGCGCGGGCTGGGCGATGAACGCCGACAAACCCAAGCTGCTGGCGGGCGGCAAATGGCGCGCGGCGAAATACAGCTCGACAGCGAAGACGCTCATGCCGATGGCGCCCAGCGGCACCAGGCCGATTTCCACATGCCGCTTCGACAGCATTTCGCACAGCAGCGCGCCGGTGCCGATGCCCAGCGAGAACACCACCAGCAGCAGCGAAGCCACATGCTCGTCACCGTGCAGCACGTCTTTCGCGAAGGCCGGGAACATCGACAAGAACACCGCGCCGAAGAACCACATCCACGAAATGCCCAGCAGCGAACGGAAGACGACTATGTTTTCGCGCGCCAGCTGCAGGTTGCGCCAGGTTTCGGTGAAGGGGTTCCAGTTGATGCGCAACTGCGGGTCGGTGGCCGGCGACGGCGGCACGGCCTGCGCCACCACGCGGCCCAACACGGCCACGGCGGCACAAGCCCAGGCCACGTAAAGCGCGCCGTTGCCGGGGATGGCGATGAGCAAACCGCCTGCCACCTGGCCCAGCAGGATGGCCACGAAAGTGCCCATCTCGACCATGCCGTTGCCGCCCGTCAATTCGCGTTCCGACAGGTGCTGCGGCAGGTAGGCGAATTTCACCGGCCCGAACAGCGTGCTGTGCAAACCCATCAGCGCCACGCAGCCCAGCAGCGCTGGCACGTTGGCCTGCAAAAAGCCCCAGCCGGCCAACAGCATGATGGCGATTTCCAGGCTCTTGACGAAGCGGATCAGCGTCTCTTTGGGGTACTTGTCGGCCAGCTGCCCGCTGGTGGCCGAGAACAGCACGAAGGGCAGGATGAACTGCGCCCCGATCACCAGCCCGGCCAGCGAGGCCGGCAACCAGCTGACCTGCAACTGGTAGGTCACCATCACCGTGAAGGCGAATTTGAAGAGGTTGTCG
>JAYVBO010000724.1:0-4990 GCA_043750435.1 Betaproteobacteria bacterium
AGGAAAAGCTCAGCGCCAAGTCGGTGGAACCGGGCAAATACGACCTGGTGCTGAGCCCCGAACACCTGTTCCTGACCATCCACGAATCGGTGGGCCACACCACCGAACTGGACCGCGTGCTGGGCTATGAAGCCAATTACGCGGGAACGAGTTTCGCCACGCTGGACAAATGGCGTAGCAAGTCTTTCCAGTTCGGCGCCGAGCGGGTCAACTTCTATGCCGACAAGACCACGCCGGGCTCTTTGGGCGCGGTGGGCTACGACGACGAAGGCGTGGCCTGCAAACGCTGGGACCTGATCAAGGACGGCATCTTGGTCAACTACCAGGCCACGCGCGACCAGGCCCACCTGATCGGCGAAACCGCGTCGCAAGCTTGTTCTTATGCCGACAGCTGGAGCAGCGTGCAATTCCAGCGCATGCCCAATGTGTCGCTGGCCGCCGGCAAGACCCCGCTGACGCCCGACGAGATGGTCAAGGACGTCAAAAAGGGCATCTACATCCTGGGCCGCGGCAGCTACAGCATTGACCAGCAGCGCTACAACTTCCAGTTCGGCGGCCAGCTGTATTTCGAGATCAAGAACGGCCAGATCACCGGCCCCTTGGAAGACGTGGCTTACCAGGCCAACACCACCGAATTCTGGAACGCCTGCAGCGCCATCTGCGACCAACGCGACTGGCGCATGGGCGGATCCTTCTTCGACGGCAAGGGCCAGCCCAGCCAGGTCAGCGCCGTGTCGCACGGCTCGGCCACCACGCGCTTCAACGGCATCAACGTCATCAACACCGCGCGCAAGATCGCTTGAACCGAGGCCGACCCGTGAAACCCATCAACGAAGAAACCGCCCAACGCATCTGCAACAAGGCCATCGCGTTTTCCAAGGCCGACGAATGCCGCGTCACGCTGCAAGGCAGCCGCGTCGGCAACATCCGCTACGCGCAGAACAGCGTGTCCACGGCAGGCTTGAATGAGGACACGCAGATCTCGGTCAGCGTGGCCTTCGGCAAGCGCCAGGGCACGGCCACGCTGAATGAATTCGACGACGCGTCGCTGGAAAAGCTGGTGCGCCGCGCCGAAGACGTGGCCCGCCTGGCGCCCGAGAACCCCGAATTCGTGCCCGCCGTCGGCAAGCAGGCCTTCAAGCCTTCAGCCACCTACGTCAAGGCCACCGCCGCCATCGACCCCGAATTCCGCGCCGAGGTGGCCGCCGTCAGCATCAACGAAAGCAAGAAGAAAGGCCTGCAGGCGGCCGGCTTCTTTGTCGACACCACGGGCTTTGAAGCGGTGGCAAATTCCAATGGCGTCTTCGGCTATCAGCAGCACACCGACCTGAACTTCACCGTCACCACGCGCACCGCCGACGGCCGCGGTTCGGGCTGGGTCACGCGCAATGGCAATGACGCTGCGCGCTTTGATGCGCGCGAAGCGTCCGGCGTGGCCATCGAAAAAGCACTGCGTTCGGTGGACGCCAAGGCCATCGAGCCCGGGCGCTACACGGTCATCCTGGAGCCGGCGGCATCGGCCGACATCCTGAGCTTCATGTTCCGCGCTTTCGACGCCCGCCAGGCCGACGAAGGCCGCAGCTTTCTCAGCAAAAAGGGCGGCGGCAACCGCCTGGGTGAAAAGCTGTTCGACGAGCAGGTCAACCTGTGGGCCGACCCCTGGGACGCACAAGCTCCAGTGCGGCCCTGGGACAGCGAAACCATGCTGGCCCGCGAGCGCCGCAACCTGATCCGCGGCGGCAAGGTCGAGTCGCTGGAGTATTCCAATTACTGGGCGCAGAAGCAGGGCGTTGCGCCGCGTGGCCGCGCGGGCAATGTCGTCATGGCCGGTGGTAGCAAACCGCTGGCCGAACTGATTGCTGGCACCAAGAAAGGCGTGCTGGTGACGCGCACCTGGTACATCCGCTCTGTCGATCCACAGTCGCTGCTGGTCACGGGCCTAACGCGCGACGGCACCTTCTACATCGAGAACGGCAGACTAGCCTACCCGGTGAAGAACTTCCGCTTCAACGAAAGCCCGGTGAGCATGCTCAACAACATCGACGAACTCGGTCAGACGCAAGTGCTGGGCGACAACCGCCGCATGGTGGTGCCGGCCATGAAGCTGCGCGACTTCAATTTCACCAGCCTGTCCGACGCGGTCTAGCGCGCAGCGGCAGCGGGCAAGCAGGCAAGCGGACATGGCCAGGACAGCGGGCTTCGACTTCTACTTCACGCGCCTGGTCTATGACTCGGGCGATTGGGACGTGGACGTGCGCATGCCCAGCAATGTGCTGAATTCGCTGGTGGAATACACGACGCTGCGCGTCGACCCGGTGGAACGGGTGGTGCCGCTGGCCGACCCCAAGATGCTGGAAGCGCCCTTTTGCTATTTGGCCGGGCACAAGCTGGTGCAGTTTTCGCCGGCCGAGCGCAAGAATTTCGAACGCTATGTGAAGGGCGGCGGTTTCGTCTTTGTCGACGACTGCAACCACGACATCGACGGCCTGTTCGCCAAGTCTTTCGAAGCCGAAATGGCGCACATCTTCGGCCCCAAGGCACTGCACAAGATCCCGAACAACCACCCGGTCTATTCCAGCTTTTTCAAGTTCGACGGCCCGCCCAACACCGGCGTGGAATTGAACGGCTGGGGCGACGACCTGGTGCACGACTACCTGAAGGCGGTCGAATTCAATGGCCGCATCCGCCTGCTGTACAGCAACAAGGATTACGGCTGCGAATGGGATTACGACTTTCGCAACAAGCGCTGGCTGGTCATCGACAACACGCGCTTCGCCGTGAACATCATTCAATACGCCCTGGGCGCGTAATCCGTATCTATGAATTTGGAGCAGGACTTTGGCTGAACGCGACGCGTCGGACTGGAACGAAAAGGACATTGCCGAATTGACCGACAAGCTGGGCCAACTGACGGCCAGCATGTCCAAAGTCATCATCGGCCAGGCCGAGGTCATCGAGTCGCTGGTGATTTGCCTGATCGCCGGCGGCCACGCCTTGGTGGAAGGCGTGCCCGGCCTGGGCAAGACGCTGCTGGTGAAGAGCCTGGCGCAGGCCACCGACATGCAATTTCGCCGCGTGCAGTTCACGCCCGACCTGATGCCGTCGGACATCGTCGGCACCGAAATCCTGGACGAAGACAGCAGCACCCACCAGCGCGTGTTCCGCTTCCAGCGTGGCCCGGTTTTCACCCAGGTGCTGCTGGCCGACGAGATCAACCGCGCGCCGCCCAAGACGCAGTCGGCGCTGCTGGAAGCCATGCAGGAACGCTCGGTAACCTTCGCCGGCCACACCCACGCCCTGCCCCGGCCTTTCTTCGTGCTGGCCACGCAGAACCCCATCGAACAGGCCGGCACCTACCCACTGCCCGAAGCCCAGCTTGACCGCTTCTTGCTGCGCATCGACGTGGGCTACCCCAGCGAAGCCGAAGAGATGGCCATGGTCTCGGCCACCACCCACGCTGGCCTGGCCGACGCGCAGCCGGCGATGGATGTGGCCAGCCTGCTGCGCCTGCAGCAACTGGTGCGCGACATTGAAATCGGCGAACACCTGCTGCGCTACGCCACCCGCCTGGTGCGCGCCACGCGCCCAGCCGACAGCGTGGTGGCCAGCGTGAAGCAGCACGTGGGCTGGGGCGCCGGGCCGCGCGCCGGCCAGGCCCTGGTGCTGGCCGCCAAGGCGCGCGCACTGATGCACGGCCGCCTGGCCGTCACCCGCGAAGACATCGCAGCCATGCTGCTGCCGGTGCTGGCCCACCGCGTGCTGCGCAACTTCGAGGCCGAGGCCGACGGCGTGGCCGTCGCCGACATCCTGGCCGCGTTGCGCGAGCACATACAAATCGACTGACGCCGCGCATGTTGGCCACGGCTGCGCTGCGCGCAAAAACCGCCGACCTGGACCTGGTCATCCGCCACGTGCTGGCGGGGCTGGGCCATGGCCTGCACATCGGGCGTGAACGCGGGGCCGGTGTTGAATTCAGCGAATACCGCGCCTACGCGCCGGGCGATGAATGGCGCCGTGTCGACTGGAAACTGCTGGCCCGCGCCGACCGCTACTACGTGCGCGAGGCCGAACGCGACAGCCATGTCGCCGTGTGGCTGCTGCTGGACGCCAGCGCATCGATGGCCGAGCCCAGCCGCCGCCTGCCCGGCGTGGACAAGCTGGGCTACGCGCGCGCGGTGCTGGCCTGCGTGGCGGCCATCGCGCAGCGCCAGGGTGATGCGTTCGGCTTGCTGGTGGCCGGCGGCGACCGGATGACCTTCACACCCGCCTCACGCGGGCCGCGTCAGATGCACCGCGTGCTGGCGCAACTGCAACGCACGCAGGCCGGCGGCGGTTTGCCCGACGCCACGGCGGTGCGCGCCAGCCTGCATTTCGCGCGCGCGCCCAGCTTGGTTTTCGCGGTCAGCGACGGGTTGGACTGGCCGTCGCCCTGGTCTGAAGCCCTGCTGCGCTTGCGCGCCATGCAGCACGACGTGCGCCTGCTGTGCCTGCAGACCGAAGCCGAAGCTCAGGGTCGCTTCGCCGCCGGCACCGGCTACCGCGACCCGGAAGCGGCGGCTGCGAACGGCGCGGCGGCCGGCTTGCACCGCTACGACGCCAGCGCGCAGGCCGGCTACTGCGCGGCCCGCCAGGCGCACTTCGACGCCGTGAAGATCGACTGCCGCCAGCGCGACCTGCCGCTGCACATCGCGTCCATCGAAGACGCCGTGGTCGGCGTGCTGCGCGCCTGGCTGCGGCGCGCCGGCCGCGCCTGAGCCGCACATGAGCAGCGCCCTGAACCTGTGGTGGCTGGCCCTGCCGCTGCTGCTCTTGCCGCTGTGGTGGCACCGCCAGCAGCGCCAACGCACGCAGGCCGAGCCGCTGGCCACCGCACGCTTTCTGCCGGCCGCCGCGCCGCAGCAGTTGCGCATCTGGCGCTGGGCCGACAAGACGCTGCTGGCGCTGCGATTGCTGCTGTTGCTGGGCGTCATCGCGTGGTTGGCCGATGTGG
>JAYVBO010000725.1:0-2135 GCA_043750435.1 Betaproteobacteria bacterium
GGCAAGAGCGCGGGCAGCAGCGGCAGCAACATCCTGGTGGATGTGCGCGGCACCGACCTGGATGCGGCCGAGATGATCAAGCTGCCCATCGACGTGGAAGTGCGGCAGTGGAACGACTGGCAAAGCTGCCTTGCAGCTTCGGTGCAGCGGCTGGACACGCTGCAGGCCGAGGCCACGGCGCTGCAAACCGAGACGGCGCGCTATATCAGGCCCATCTTGCTGGTGCAGGTGGAACGCACCGGCGCCGACATGCGCGACGCCGGTTTCATCCATGCCGAAGACGCCAAGGCCTATCTGCTGCAACTGGGGTTCACACCCGCGCAAATCGCCATCAAGACCAGTGAGAAAAACGACCTGGGCGCGCCCGAGAACATCGACCTGCTGGCACCGACCTGCGAGGTGCGCGCCATCATCACCAAGCAGGCGCTGCAGGAAGGCTGGGACTGCCCCTTTGCCTACGTGCTGTGCGCGCTGGCGGCCGGCCGCGCTCTGGGCGCGATGACGCAACTGGTTGGCCGCATCCTGCGCCTGCCGCAGGTGGCCAAGACCGGCCGGCCCGCACTGGACGGCTGCTACGTGCTGTGCCACGACGCGCGCACGGCCGACGTGGTGCAGGGCATCAAGAAGTCGCTGGAACAAGAAGGCATGGGCGACCTGGCGATGGTGGTGCGCAGCGACGCGGGCGACACCGCGGTGCAGCGGCGCGTGGCTTTGCAGCGGCGCCCGGCGTTTGCCGACCTGCGCCTGTTTCTGCCGCGCGTGACCGCCGTGGGCGAAGACGGCACGCGGCGCTCACTGGATTACGACAGCGACATCCTGGGCCATCTGCCCTGGCAAGACCTGCGGCCTGAGGCCCTGGCCACGCGCTGGGCGCCCGACCTGCAAGCCGGCGCGAACGCCCATCTGCGGCTGGACCTGAGCCTGCTGGGCCGCCGCGCCACGCTGCAGAACGTGCCCGAAACACCCCCCGAGCAGCGCCTGGACCGCGAGCTGCTGGTGCGCGCGTTGATCGACCTGGCGCCCAACGCCTGGCTGGTGTGGGCATGGGTCGATGCCGCGACCACGCGGCTGATGGCGGCGGGCATGGTCGAAGCTCACATCGCGGCTTCGTCGGCCAGCTTGATCGAGCATCTGCGCATCGATTTGGAAGCCGAACGTGACCGCTTGGCGCAAACCGCTTTCGAGCTGGGCGTGGCGCAGGGCCGCATCCAGTTCAGCCTGCGCGCCGACAGCACCGATTACGAGCTGGTGCGTGAAGACACGCTGCTGATGAACGCTGAACCTGTGCCGCTGATGCGCGATTCAGGCCTGCAAGCGGTGCAGAAAAGCCTGCTGGAGCCGGCCTTGCGCAGCGCCGACATGAACGCCTTCGAGGCCGGGTTTGCCGGTTACCTGGACGAGCGCGCTGCGCTGCGCTGGTGGCACCGCAACGTGGCCAAGTCGCAGTACGGCTTGCAAGGCTGGAAGCGCCATCGCGTCTACCCCGACTTCGTGTTCGGCATGGTCACGGCCGACGGCGGCGCGCGCATCGTGGTGATGGAAACCAAGGGCGCGCAACTGGCCAACGCCGACACGGCCTACAAGCAGGCGCTGTTCGAGCGGCTCAGCCAGGCGTGGCGCGACGAGCGGCTGTCGCGCAGCGGCGAACTGGCACTGGGGCAAACCGACGCGCAAGACGTGGTGTGCGACTTGGTGTTCGACCAGGGCTGGCGCGGCACGCTGGACCAACGCTACTTCAGCGTCTGAACACGCAGGGCGTGCAGCTTTTTCGTTGCCTGTATGCAAGCGGGCTGAATCCACCGGCCCGCCGGCAGTGCTTCAATGCGCCATGAACACCCTGCCCGCCCTCTTCCTGTCCCACGGCTCGCCGATGATTGCCTTGGAGCCGCGCGCGGCCGGCGCCTTCATGCAGCGGCTGGGCCCGGCCATCGCCGCCGCGTTCGGCCGCCCCAAGACTATATTGGTCGCCTCTGCGCACACCTTGACGCGTGAGCCGGTGCTGCTGGCGGCCAGCCAGCACGAGGCCGTCTACGACTTCGGCGGCTTCGACCCGCGCCTGAACCAGATGCGCTACGACGCCCCCGGTGCGCCCGCGCTGGCCACCCGCGTGGCCGCGCTGCTGCAGGCCGCCGGCA
>JAYVBO010000726.1:0-2135 GCA_043750435.1 Betaproteobacteria bacterium
CTGGACTGCAGCAGCAGGGGCAGCCCGCCGGCCAACACGCGGGTGGAACCGCCCAGCCACAGCCCGGTGACGCAGGGCCCGTTGCCGGCGATAGGCGGCGGCATGGTGCAGCCGGCGATGACGTAGGGCGCGCCCAGCGTGGTGACCGGCTGGCCCGACACCAGCACGCGCGGAAACGGCGATGTCGGCGTGGCCTGGCCGGCATGCGCGCAGATCACGGTAGCGCCCAGGTGGAGGATGAAGCCCGGCATGGCGAGGTCCTTACAGCACCGTCAACGCGCCGGCGTTGATGTTGACGGCCGGCCCGGTGAGCGTGATGGTGGCGCCCTGCCCGTTGCTGATGGTGATGCCGATTTCGCTGATCGAGATCAGCGCGCCGGTGCTGCTCTTCAGCAGAATGCCGCCGGCCGGCCCGGGCAGGTCAGACAGCATCAGGGTGTTCTGGTTGCCGGTCTGCAGCACGATGCTGGGCGACACCGGCAAACCCGCCAGCGCCAGCGCCGGCACTTCGGCGGCGCTGCCCCAGAAGCCGCCGACCCAGATGGGGTGGTCCATGTCGCCGGCTTCGAATTCCACCCACACGCCAGCGCCGATGGCCGGCAGCACGAACACCCCCGACTGCCGCCCGGCGAAAGGCACGCAAGGCAGGGCCCAGGTGGACAGGCCCAGGCCCATCACATCGGGCACCTGCACCTGGATGCGCGCCATCTGCATCGGGTCGATGTTGTTGATGACCACGCCCCGGAACTTGCCCAGGTAGCTGCCTTGCGGACTGTTCATGCGGGCACCATGGGCAAGGTGGAGACGAGGCCGTTGCGAGTCAGCGTGAAGCTTTGCTTGAACTCGCCGGGCTTGAAGCTGCTGGTCACCTTCTTGACGTAGTACAGCCCGTCGAATGCCACCCCTGCGCCGCGCACGCCCACCAGTTGCCGCGCCTTCAAGACGTGGCCATAACGCAGCACATCCACCGTGCCGGTGGCGGTGACGGTGTCGGCCGAGCCGGCGGCCGCCGCCAGGCCTTTGCTCAGTGCCTGCAGCGGGCTGAGCTTGGCGGTGTCCTTCATCAGGTAGACCGACTTCGGGATCGAGGCCAGTGCGCCCAGCGGCGGGTTCAACAAACTCACGCTGGGGATGGGCAGCGGGATGGGGAATTTGGTGATCGGGTTCTGGATGAAGACAATGGGCAGCGCTGCCTTCGCCTGCTCGACCGTGAAGCTCAGCGCATCGACATTGCTGTGAGCGTCCATGCCCACGTTCAGCGCCGGCTGCGGCAGGCCGAGCTTGATCTCGGGGCCCCAGTAGGCTGTGTTCATGCCGGGCAGCGGACCGGGTTCGATGTAGAAAACATAGCCCGCGTCCTTGGCCAGCTTCTCGATGTAGGCCAGGTCGGTGCCGTCGTGCAGCGGGATCTTGTCCACCGGTATCGGCACGTCGCTGAACAGCTGCGGCACCACCAGCGGCACCAGGCCGAACATGACGTACTTGGCCAGCACCAGGGCCACGCGCGCCTCGGCGGGCATGGCCGGGTAAGGCAGGCCGTTGAATTCCTGCTGGTCCATGGCCACGGACAAATCCTCACCGGTGACGGTCAGCACGCTCATGCCGGGTTCGTTGCTGCCGCTGATCTGCTGCTGCGTGATCAGGCCGTCCATCATGACCAGCGGCAGGCTGTTCAGCGTGACCACGATCAGCACACGCAGCCAGGGCACCTGGCCGCCGGCCAGCACCAGCAGGGTGTGCAGTGGCGAGCGGTTGGACACCGCGAACTTCAGCTGAAACCCGCTGCGCGTGCCGGCGGCCGAGGTGACTTCGAAGCTCTGTAGCGCATCGACGATGGCGCGCGGCACCGGCACCGGCACCGCGGGGCCGACGAGCAAGGTAGCGTGCAGGCCTTTGAGCATGGTGTTGAAGTTCAGCGGCAGCGCGTTCAGGTTTCAGCCGGGCCGGCCATGTCTTGCGGCAGCGTCAGCACGATGCGCCGCTGCGGCTCTTCCAGTTCACCGGGCGACAGACAACCATTGGCATCGGCCAGGCGCCAGAAAGCTTCCGCGTCGCCCAGCACATTAGCGGCCAGGCGGTCGAGCCGGTCACCCTGCAGCACGCGGTAGGTTTGCACCACGGCAAAGCGCGAAGGG
>JAYVBO010000727.1:0-4973 GCA_043750435.1 Betaproteobacteria bacterium
CCGTTGCCCCGCCCCGTGGGTTGCGCCTTCGCCGAGCGCTGCCCTTTTGCCCAAGACCGCTGCCGCGCCGAGGCCCCGCCTCTGCGCGACCTGGGCGACGGCCATGCATCAGCCTGCTGGCTGGCGCCGCTGGACGCGGACGCCCTGCTGGCCCGGCCCTTGCAAGCGGCTGCGGCATGACGGCTCCGCTGTTGCAGGTCGAAGGATTGGTCAAGCACTTCCCGGTGCGGCAAGGCCTGTTCGGCCGCGCGCGGGGCGCCGTGCAGGCGGTGCAAGGCGTCAGCTTCACGCTGCAGCCCGGGCAGACGCTGGGCGTGGTCGGCGAATCGGGCTGCGGCAAAAGCACGCTGGGGCGTCTGGTGCTGCGGCTGATCGAGCCCACCGCCGGGCGCGTGGTCTTCAACGGCGTCGACATGGGCAGCCTGGACGCCGCCGCGCTGCGCGCGCAACGCCGCGCCATGCAGATCATTTTTCAAGACCCGTATTCCAGCCTCAACCCGCGCATGACGGTGGGGCAGACGCTGACCGAGCCGCTGCGTCTGCACGGCCTGCATGGACCTGCAAAATCGGGTCGCCACAAGGAACGCGTGGCCGAACTGCTGCACACCGTGGGCCTGGCGCCTGAACATGCGCAGCGCTACCCGCATGAATTTTCCGGCGGCCAGCGCCAGCGCATCGGCATCGCGCGCGCGCTGGCCGTCGAGCCGCAACTCATCGTCTGCGACGAGGCCGTTTCGGCGCTGGACGTTTCCGTGCAGGCCCAGGTGGTGAACCTGCTGCAAGACCTGCAGCAGCGCTTGGGCATCGCCTACATCTTCATCGCCCACGACCTGGCGGTGGTCAAGCACATCGCCAGCCACATCGCGGTGATGTACCTGGGCCGCATCGTTGAACTGGCGCCGAAAGAAGCGCTGTTCAAAGCGCCGCGCCACCCCTACACCCAGGCTCTGCTGGCGGCCATACCCGAGCCCGTGCCCGGCGGCGGGCGCGACCGCGTGCTGCTGCAGGGCGATGTGCCCAGCCCGACGCAGCCACCCGCCGGCTGCGCCTTCCACACCCGCTGCCAGCATGCGCAAGCGGCCTGCCAGCACAGCGTGCCGCTGCTGGAAGGCGACGACGGCCATGCCGTGGCCTGCATCCGCTGGCGCGAGGTGCTGCCGCCCACGTCACGGCGCGTCGAGCCGCCCGTCAACACCCGGCTGCAGCGTCTGCAGTCGGCCTTCATCCGCTGAACACAGCCGAAGAAAGCACCCACCATGAAGAAGAATGTCTTGCTCGTCACCGTGGCCGCCGCGCTGTGGGCCGCCACCACCGCCGCGTCGGCGCAAACGCCGCCCAATCTGCCGAACCTTCGAATTGGCCTGGCCGAAGACCCCGACGTGCTGGACCCCAGCCTGGCCCGCACCTTCGTCGGCCGCATCGTGTTCAGCGCGCTGTGCGACAAGCTCATCGACATCGACGAAAAGCTGAACCTGGTGCCGCAACTGGCGCTCAGCTGGGCCTGGTCGGCCGACAACAAGGCGCTGACGATGAAGCTGCGCCCCGGCGTCACTTTTCACGACGGCGAGAAGTTCGACGCGGCGGCCGTGAAGTTCAACATCGAACGCCACAAGACCCTGCCCGGCAGCAACCGCCGCGGTGAACTGGCGCCGGTCAGCAGCGTTGACGTGGTGGACCCGCTGACCGTGCGGCTGAATCTCAGCGCGCCGTTTTCGCCGCTGCTGGCCGCCCTGACCGACCGCGCCGGCATGATGGTCAGCCCCAAGGCCGCGCAGGCGCTGGGCGAAAAATTCAGCAGTAAGGCGGTCTGCTCGGGCCCCTTCAAGCTGGTGGAACGGGTGGCGCAAGACCGCATCGTGCTGGAACGTTTTGACGGCTACTGGAACCAGCCGGCCATCCACTTCAAGCGCATCACCTACACGCCCATCCCCGACGCCACGGTGCGGCTGGCCAACCTGAAGGCCGGCCAACTCGACTTCGCCGAACGCATCGCCAGCAGCGACATCGAGAAGCTGAAGTCGGACAAGAAGCTGAAGACCGCCAGCATCACCGAAATCGGCTACCAGGGCATCACCATCAACATCGGCAAGAGCGACCGCGCGCAGGCCAACCCGCTGGGCAAAGACCCGCGCGTGCGTGAAGCGCTGGAACTGGCCTTGGACCGCCAGGGCCTGGCCCAGGTGGTGATGGACAACGAGGCCGTGGTCGGCAACCAGTGGGTGGCGCCCAGCAATGCCTATTACGCCAAGACTTCGCCAGTGCCCAAGCGCAACATCGAACGCGCCAAGCAGCTGCTGAAGGAAGCCGGCGTGCCCAAGGTCAGCTTCACACTGCTGACGCCCACCACCTCAGACGCCCAGCGCATGGCCCTGGTGGTGCAGGCCATGACGCGCGACGCCGGATTCGACGTGAAGATCCAGTCGGCCGAATTCGCCACCAGCATCAACATGGCCGACAAGGGCGACTTTGACGCCTATGTGCTGGCCTGGAGCGGCCGGCCCGACCCCGACGGCAATCTGTTCAGCTTCCACGGTTGCAAGCAGCCGCTGAATTACGCCGGCTATTGCGACGCCGAAACCGACAGGCTGCTGGCCCTGTCGCGCAGCCTGAGCGCACCGGCCGAACGCAGACGGGTGTTCGAACAAATTGCCGCGCGCGTGCTGGCGGCGCGGCCCATCATTTACGTCTACCACCGCAACTGGCTGTGGGCCTACAACGCCAAACTCAGCGGCGTTCGCCAGATACCCGACGGCCTGTTGCGCGTCAGCGGCCTGCAGTTGAACCCCTGAGGGTCCGATGACAGCAACGACAGCGGAGCCTGCACGTGGGTGATTTCCTGATCAAGCGGCTGGCCACCATCCTGCCCACCTTGGTGTTCGTGTCGATGCTGATCTTCGGCCTGCAGCAACTGCTGCCCGGCGACCCAGCCAAGATCCTGGCCGGCGAAGAGCAAGACCCCAGCGTCATCGCCTACCTGCACGAAAAGATGCACCTCGACGAACCGCTGCCGGTGCGCTACGCCTACTGGATGGGCGGTGTGCTGAAAGGCGACCTGGGCGAGTCGGTGCGCAACCAGCAACCGGTGCTGGAACTGGTGCTGCAAAAGCTGCCGGTGACGCTGGAACTGGCGCTGCTGGCCTTCAGCATTGCGCTGCTGATCGGCATCCCGTCGGGCATCGCCAGCGCGGTGGGGCGCGGCACGGTGTGGGACACGGTGGCGAATGTGTTTGCGCTGTGGGGCATCAGCACGCCGAATTTCTGGCTGGGCATCTTGATGATCCTGCTGTTCAGCGTGCAACTGGGCTGGTTGCCCGCGTCGGGCTATGTCAGCCCCTTCGAAGACCTGGGCGCCAACCTGGCCGCCATGGTGATGCCGGCCTTCGTGCTGGGCAACGCCATTGCTGGCGTGCTGATGCGCCACACGCGCAGCGCCATGCTGCAGGTGATGAACGCCGACTATGTGCGCACCGCCCGCGCGAAAGGCTTGAGCGAGCGCACGGTGGTGCTGAAACATGCCCTTCGAAATGCACTGACACCCATCATCACGTTGGGCGCTCTGGAACTGGGCACGCTGCTGTCGGGCGCGGTGCTGACCGAACAGGTCTTCACCATCCCGGGCTTCGGCAAGCTCATCGTTGACGCCGTCTTCAACCGCGACTACGCCGTGGTGCAGGGCGTGGTGCTGGTGACGGCCACGGCCTACATCACGCTGAACCTGCTGGCCGACCTGGCTTACTTTGCGGTGAACCCGAGGCTGCGGTCGTGACTGCGGTCGTGAGCCCCACCACCCGCGCCCTGCGCAAATTGCTGCGTCGCCGGGGCGCGCTGTTCGGCGCGGCCATCATCTTCGGCTTCATCGTGCTGGCGGTGTTCGCGGCCTACCTGGCGCCGCAAGACCCCATCGCCACCAGCTGGAGCGCCATCCGCAAGCCACCATCGGCCGAGCACTGGTTCGGCACCGACGAAATCGGCCGCGACGTCTTTTCACGCGTCATCTGGGGCACCCAGGCTTCGCTGCTGGCCGGTGTGGTGGCGGTGTCCATCAGCCTGCTGCTGGGCGTGCCCATCGGCCTGGCCGCCGGTTTCATCGGCGGCGGGGTGGACGCCTTCATCTCGCGCATCACCGACGCTTTTCTGGCCTGCCCTTTCCTGATCCTGGCTATCGCGCTGGCGGCTTTTCTCGGGCCCTCGCTGAGCAACGCCATGATCGCCATTGGCGTTTCGGCCACGCCCATCTTCGTGCGCCTGACGCGGGCCCAGGTGCTGAACGTGAAGGTCGAGGACTACATCGAAGCCGCGCGCGCCGTGGGCAACCCGCCGTGGCGCATAGCGCTGCGCCATGTGCTGCCCAACATCGTGGCGCCGCTGATCGTGCAGGCCACGCTGGCCATCGCCGGTGCGGTGATCGCCGAGGCTTCACTCAGCTTTCTGGGGCTGGGCCAGCAGCCGCCCGCGCCCAGCTGGGGCAGCATGTTGAACACGGCCAAGAATTACGTGGACAACGCGCCCTGGATGGCCATCTGGCCGGGGCTGTCCATCTTCTTGCTGGTGCTGGCATTCAACCTGCTGGGTGACGGCCTGCGCGACGCCCTGGACCCGCGCCAGCGCTGAGGCGGGGTGCCCATCCGCTGCGCAAGAGAAGGCCGCGCAGGCAGTGCGGGTTTCCAAGCACTTGGGGCCCTGATGCCCATCCTATGATGGGTCTTCATTTCCAGCGGCCTCGCGGCCTGCCGGCACATGCCCATCGCGGTGATTTCACGGCTATTCGGCCTGCAACGGCACGGTCTGCCGCTGACGCTGAGCCAGTTCCTGCAGCGCCTGATCTGGCTGTGCATGTTGCCGCTGGTGGCCCTGGCGGCCGGACTGGGATGGCAGCAGATACGGGCCGCCGCCGCCGACACCGAATCGGCCGTTCAGCAGCAGCTCCGGGCCGCAGCCGCCATCGTCGACCTGAAGTTGGAAGGTCGCATCCA
>JAYVBO010000728.1:0-2128 GCA_043750435.1 Betaproteobacteria bacterium
AGCGACGACGTGGCGCCCGCGCCGGTGCAGTTGCGCATCAGCGGGCCGGCCTTGCCGCGCAGCGCCGGCCCCAAGGTCATCACCGCACTGACCCCCGGCAAGGCCGGCCAGTGGCGCGCCGACCCCGACCGTCTGGTCGCCGTGGGCGCGACCGGCGCCGAACTGGTCCACGGCCTGCACGACGTGCGACTGGGCGGCCCGTATCTCACCGAACTGCCCGAAGGCACGCTGCTGCACGCCGTCGCCCAGCAAGGCGATTTCATCCAGCTGCAGCTGGCGCCCGACACCACGGCCTGGGCCGCCGCCAGCGCGCTGCAGCCAGCGCCTGCGGGCACGGCCGCACCGTGGGCCGCGCCCACGTCCTTGTCGGTGGCAGGCAGTGCCGAAGGTGATGTGGTGGCCATCCCGTTGGCCGCCCGCCTGCCCTACGCGGTGCGCGCGGTCACGGCGGCCGACGGCCGCCATCAGCTGGAAGTGGACTTGTATGGCGCGCACAACGCGGCCACTTGGATCAGCCACCGCGCCACGGCGCAGGTGGTGCGTGAGGTGAGCGTCGAGACGCCCGCCAGCGGCCGGCTGCGCGTGCGCATCGCGCCAGTGGCCGCACGGTTGTGGGGCTGGCGCGTGGAACGAACGGCCACGGCGCTGCGCATCGTCGTGCGGCCGGCACCGGTCATCGCCGATGCCAGCGCGCCCTTGAAGGGCCTGCGCGTGGCCATCGAGGCCGGCCACGGCAGCCCGGCCAACACCGGCGCGGTGGGCGCCACCGGCGCCTTCGAAAAAGACATCAACCGCCTCACCGCGCTGGCGCTGCAGGCCGAACTGGAAGCTGCCGGGGCCAGCGTGGTGCAGGTGCGGGTGGACGACGAAAACCCGGCGCCGCGCGAACGGGCGGCCCGCGTGACGGCCGCGGGCGCGCAGCTCTTCGTCAGCGTGCACAGCAATGCGGCCGATGTCTCGGGCGGTTTTTTGCGCGCGCAGGGCACGTCCAGCTATTACAAGCACGACACCGCGCGCGACCTGGCGCAAGCCGTACACCGCCGCGTGTTGGAAGCCACCGGCCTGGCCGATTTCGGCCGCGTGGGCAACTTCAACTACACACCCATACGGCTGGTGACGGCCATGCCGGCGGTGCTGTTCGAACAGGCCTTCATCACCCACCCGGCCGACGAAGCGCGGCTGCTGGACCCGGCCTTGCGCGCCCGCATGGCGCATGCGGTGCGCCTGGGCATCGAGGACTTTCTGCGCGGGCCCTGAAGCCGGGTCAGATCAGGCCCTAAGATGGCTTGATGCAGTCTCGCGGCCGGTTGGCCTTCCTGCGTGCCGCGCTCCGCGCCGCCGCCTTCACCACCACCGTCACCGTCTTGGTGGGCGCTGCCTTTGCGGCCCGCGCCGCGACACCGGTGGCTCGCCCAGCAACCCCGGCCGCCAGCGCCGCCGTCGAGCCCGGCGGTGCAGCGAAGGCGGCCGAAGTCGCCCTCACCGGCGCCGGCCAGCGCATCTACGAACGCACCCGGCCGCGCCTGCTGCAGGTGCGCACGCTGCTGAAAACGCAAGACAGCCAGGCCTCGGTCGGTTCGGGTTTTCTGGTCGACGACGGCGGCCTGCTGGTCACCAATTACCACGTCATCAGCCAGTACGCGCTGCAGCCCAGCCGCCACCGGCTGGTCTATGTCACCGTCGACGGCGGTCAAGGCGCGCTGCAGTTGCTGGCCTTCGACGTGGTGCACGACCTGGCCTTGCTCAAGCCCGTCGACCCCGCGCCGCTGGCCGGCCGGGGCGCCATTCAACTGCGGCCGGCGGCCGAAGCACTGCCGCGCGGCGCGCGCATCTTTTCACTGGGCAACCCGCTGGACGTGGGCTTCGCGGTGGCCGAAGGCACTTACAACGGCCCCGTGGAACGCAGCTTCCTGGAAACCCTGTTCTTCGGCGGCTCGCTGAGCCCGGGCATGAGCGGCGGCCCGGCGCTGGACGACGAAGGCCGGCTGATCGGCGTCAACGTGGCGGCGCGGCGCGACGGCGAACAGGTCAGCTTTCTGGTGCCCGCCACGCCGGTGCGCGCCCTCATCGAACGCGGCCGCCTGGCCAAGCCGCAGACTGCGCCGGCCTGGGGCGAAATCACGCGCCA
>JAYVBO010000729.1:0-2128 GCA_043750435.1 Betaproteobacteria bacterium
TTGGCGGTCAGCTGGCCGATGGAGCCGAAGCCGATCAGGCCCAGCACCTTGCCACCGACTTCGCGGCCGTTGGACAGGGCGTTGCGCGGCCACCGCCCCTGCGCCACGTCGGCGCTGGATTGGTAGCCGCCGCGCAGCAGCAGCAGGGCCGTGCCGACGACGTATTCGGCCACGCTCGCGGCATTGGCGCCGGTGGCGGGGATGACGCGCATGCCGCGCGCTTCACAGGCCGCCACGTCGATGTTGTCCAGCCCCACGCCCAGGCGGCCAACGACCTGGCAGCGTGCCAGTGCGGCCAGCAAAGCGCCCCGCACCTGCGTGCGGTTGCGCACCACGATGGCATCGGCCGTGGCGGCCTCGGCCAACAAACGCTCGGCTTGGTCGACCAGGGCCGGGTCGTACAGCACCTGGTGGCGAGCGGCCAGCGCGGCCACGGCCGGCGGGTCCATGAATTCAGTGATCACGATGCGCATGGTGGGGTGTCAGGTGGAAGAATAAATTCAGGAAGGTAGTCGCCCTGAGAGTTCAGGGCGACGCGGGTGGCGACAACGGCGGGGCCACAGAAGGTCGGTGCGGGCGCCGGTGTCGGGATCACTCGATCTTGGCGCCGGACTGTTTCACCACCGCAGCCCAACGTGGGATCTCGCTCTTGACCAAGGCGGCAAATTCGTCAGGCGTGGACGGGATCAGGTCATAGCCCTGCTCTTCCAGGCTGCGCCTGAAATCGGGCGCATTGAGCACCGCGACGATCTCGCGGTTGATGCGGTCGACCAGGGGCCGGGGCGTACCGGCGCGCATGAACACGCCGTTCCAGACCGTCGAGACATAGCCCTTCAGCCCGGCCTCTTCCATGGTTGGCACCTCGGGCAGCAAAGGCGAGCGCTTGGCGCCGGCCACGGCCAGCGCACGCAGCTTGCCGGCACGCACCATGGGCACTACGGCGGGCAGGTTGTTGAACATCATCGGCACTTGGCCGGCCAGCACATCGTTCAAGGCCGGCGCGCCGCCCTTGTAGGGCACATGCAGCAGGCTGACATGGGCCATGCCGGCAAACTGCTCGCCGGCCAGGTGCATGGTGTTGCCGTTACCGGCCGAGGCATAGGCCACCGCGCCGGGGCGGGCTTTGGCCGCTGCCACCACGTCGGCCACGCTCTTGTAGGGTGTGGCGGTGTTGACCACCAGCACATTGGCCATCGAATGCGTGCCGGCCACCGGCTGCAGGTCGTGCGCCGGGTCGTAGGGCATGTTGCGGCCGTACAGCGACGGGTTGATGGCCACGGTGCTGGCCGTGCCCAGCAGCAGCGTGTAGCCGTCGGCGGGCGCTTTGACCACGCTGGCCGAACCGAGGTTGCCGTTGGCGCCGGCGCGGTTCTCTACCACCACCGGCTGGCCCAGGCGCTCGGCCAGGCGAGCGCCTAACTGGCGCGCGAACACATCGGCGGCCCCGCCGGGGGGGTAGGGCACGACAAAGCTGATGGCGCGGTTCGGGTAGTCGGCCTGTGCGGTTGCCAGCGACGTGGCCAGCAGGCCTGCGACCAAGGCCAGGGCGGCCCGGCGCGATGCACGGAAGACCATGGGGTGAACTCCTTCTAAGTACACAGCGCGCTGGCGGACGCAGGCGTCCGCCAGCAGGCCGCGCCATGGCCTCGGGCCACGGCGGCTCACGCCATCAGGCGCTTTCGTACAGACGCGTCATCACGAACTCGCGGTGGCCCAGGGCCTCGGCGGCGGTGAGGCGGCCGTTGCAGGTGCGCATCATCACTTCCAGCGCCTTGTCACCGGCTTCTTCCAGCGAGATCTCGCGCTGCAGCAGGCCGGTCACGTCGACGTCGATGTGCTCGCTCATCGTGCGCACGGTGCGTGGGTTGGCACACAGCTTGATGACCGGCACGATGGCGTTGCCGATGACGTTGCCCTGCCCAGTGGGGAACAGGTGCACGACGAAGCCCGAGGCGGCGCACAGCGTGACCATCTCGGCCGCTGCCGACGAGCTGTCCATGAACCACAGGCCCGGGTGGGTGGGCCGCTCAGCCTTGTCGAGCACGCCGTCGACGGTGCAGACCTTGCCGATCTTCTGGATGTTGCCCAGGGCCTTTTCTTCGATGGTGGTCAGGCCGCCGGCGATGTT
>JAYVBO010000730.1:0-4958 GCA_043750435.1 Betaproteobacteria bacterium
ACCGCGACGGCCTGCGCGGCGCCCCGCTGCCCTGGCCCGCGCCGACGATGACGCTGGACGCCGGCACGGCCCAATCGGACAGCGGCGCAGGCCGGGCCACAGGCGCCGCCCACGGGCTGTTGGCGCCCTTGCTGGCGCTGCTGTTTGCGCTGGAACGCTGGCTGGCGCAGCGCTGGGCGCGGCTGCGGCTGGCGGTGGCCGCTGCGCCGCCGTCGGCCCCTCAAGGTGCTGCGCCATGAGCGGCGAAGCCGACGATGTGCAGCGCTCGGCAGGCTCCGCGGCGCCGCATCCAGCCGCGCCAGCGCCATCGCCAGCGCCATCGCAAGCCTTGCACCAACGCCTGCTGCGCGCCGCGCTGTGGCAGCGCGCGCCGTGGTGGCTGGCCGCTCTGTTGCCGTGGCTGCTGTTGCGCTCGCTGCCCGGCCTGCTGTTTTGCGCCGTGGCGCTGGCCACTGAAGGCTGGCGTTTGCGGCGGCGCGTGGCCGCGCAGGGACTGCTCTGGCTGAACGCCGCCGCTCTCGCGCTGGAAGACAGCAGCGCCTGCCTGCTGCAGGCCAACACACCGATGGCCCGCCTGCAGCAGCAACGCCTGTTGGCGCGGCTGGACCGCGTCGTCGATGCGCCTTTGCTGCGGCAGATCGTGCGCAGCCGCGCCCGCTTCGCCTGGCCGTGGCTGGCGCTGAGCCTGGCCAGCGCCGCCACGCTGTGGGCCTGGCCACCGCTGCGCCCGGGCGCGCCGGCGGCGCCCGCTGCCGCTGCCGCTGCATCGGCGGCAGCCACCGCCCGCACGCTCACGCTGCAGGTCACTCCGCCCGCCTACACCGGCGTGGCGGCCTTCGACAGCGCCCCGCGTGAATTGCAGGTGCCCGAGCACAGCCGCGTGCGCTGGTGTTTGAAGACGCCGGGGGCCAGCACCAGCAGCACCCGGGCACCCGAGGCTGCGGCAAGGGCGGACGGCGCCGCCAGCAGCGCATTCAGCGCCGCCGCCTCCGTCGAATCCATCGAACTCAGCGACGGCACGCAGCTGCCGCTGGCCGGTGCTTGCGCCACCTGGCTGGCCAGCGAATCGGTGCTGTGGCGGTGGCGCGGCACGCGCTACACGCTGCGCGTGCTGCCCGACGCGCCGCCCACCATCACCGTGCGCGCGCCCGATGAACTGATCCGCACCTTGGCCCCGACCGAGACCCGCACGCGCATCGCCGTGGCCGTGCGCGACGACTACCTGGTGGCACGCGCCAGCCTGCACCTGACGCTGGCGCGCGGCAGCGGCGAGAACGTGCGCTTCAGCGACCGCGAACTGCCGCTGCCACAAGGCCGCGACCCGCGCCAGCGCGACTGGGAAAAAACCTGGACGCTGAAGGAGCTGGGCATGGAGCCTGGCGACGAGCTCTACTTCTTCGTGCGGGCCAGCGACAACGCCGAGCCACGGCCCCACATCAGCACCTCGCCCACCTTCACGCTGCGCCTGCCGGGGCCGCTGGCGGCCACCGAAGAAGCTTCGGCCCTGCCCATGCTGGTCAAGCCCGAAAACCTGCGCAGCCAGCGGCAAATCATCATCGACACGGAACAACTGCTGGCCGACATGAAAGCGGCGCCCAAACCCAAGCCGGCCGACGTGCGCGCGCGCAGCGAAAACATTGCCACCGAACAGGCGCAGCTGCGCCGCCGCTACGGCCAGTTTCTGGGCGAAGAGTCCAGCCTCTTCGGCGACGCCGATGACCACGACCAGGAAGCCGAACACGGCGGCGGCAAGCCCGACCTGATGGCGCAGTTCGGCCATGTCCACGACCAGGCCGAGAACGCCACGCTGTTTGACGAGGCCACGAAGAAAGTGCTGCGCCGCGCGCTGTCGGCCATGTGGGACGCCGAGAAAGCGCTGCGCGCCATCACGCCGCAGCCGGCCCTGCCTTTCGAGTACCGCGCGCTGGAAGCCATCAAGCAGTTGCAGCAGGCCGACCGCATCTACCTGCACCGCACGGCCTTTGTGCCGCCGCCGCTGAAGGAAGACAAGCGCCTGAGCGGCGATGTGCTGGGCGCGCGCAGCAGCCAGCGCGAACAAGGCGCGATGTCGGAAGCCGTGCCCGCGCCGCTGCGCGAACTGGTGGCCGCGCTGGCCGCTGACCTGCCCTTGCCGGCGCTGTGGCCCGCCACGGCGCGGGCCTGGATACGCGAACGCATCAGCGCCGACGAAGACCGCCTGGTGGCCCAGCGCGCGGTGCAGGACGTGCAAGACGGCTGCGGACCCTGCCGTTCAACGCTGCGTGCGTGGCTGCGCAGCGGCATCACCGAAACCGTGCCGCGCCTGCAGGCGCCTGACAGCGGCAGCACGGCCTTTTCCAAGGCGCTGCGGCGCGGCCCGCCATGACGTCCGGCGCCACCCTGTGGGGGCCGCTGGCCGCTGGCGCGGCCGCGTGGGTGGCGCTGGCTGCGGCTGGCGTCATCGGCATCAGCGGCCTGGTCAGCGCGCTGCAGTTGCTGCGCGCAAGGCGCGGCATCGACGCCGCGCTGGTGGCCGTGGCCGCCGTCGCGCTGGCGGTTTTGGTCAGCGACCTGACGACACTGCGCAGCGCGCCCGGCAGTGGCAGCGTGGCAGTGGACGACAACATCCTGGCGCCCGCAGCCGGCGTGGCGCTGGTCACGCTGGACTTCCCGCGCCAGCTGGCGCTGGGCCGCCCCTTCGAATTCACGCTGCAGCGCAGCCTGCCGCTGGCCGGCTGGCGGCTGCAACTGCTGGACGAAAACGGCAAGCTGCTGGCCCAGGCTGCGGCCGATGCGGCGGGCAAGCAGGCCAGCGTGCGCTGGCTGCCCCCACTGGCCGAAACCATGGTCTTGCAGGCCCGCGCGTTGGACGCCAGCGGCCGCGTGCTGGAACAGGGACCGGTGCCGCTGCAGGTGCAGGCCGGCGCGCCGCTGCAGGTGCAAGGGCGATTCGGCGCGCCGTCTTTCGACGTGCAGGTGCTGAACAGCCTGCTGGTGGGCAGCGACGCGCTGGCGGACTGGCAGATCACCTTGGGCAAGACGGTGACGCGCAGCGAGACCGCGCGCAGCGCGATGGTCGCGCCCGACCTGCTGGTCATCGACGCCGCGCATTTCGAGCAGGCCAGCGCCCCCGCGCGCGCCGCCCTGCTGGCCCGCGTGGCGCAAGGCCTGCCGCTGCTGGTGCTGGCCGCCAATGCCAGCAACCCCGCCCTGTGGGCGCGTGAACTGCAATTGCCGCTGCTGGCCACCGAAGGCGAGGTAACCCGCACGCCGGGCCCCGACGCTGCCTTCGTGCTGCCGCTGACGGCCCTGGCCCCCAGTACCGGCGCTGCCACGCGACCGGGCCCGTGGACCGCCAACGACCCCACCCAGCCGTGGCTGTGGCAACGCCCGTGGAAAGCCGGACGCATCAACTGGCTGGGCGTCAGCGATTGGCACCGCGCCGCCATCAGCGCGCCGCAGGCCCTGGGCGCCTGGTGGCAGACCGTGCTGGACCAGGCCGGCGTGCGCCACGCGTCGTCACGGGTCTGGTATTCCCCGGACGCGATGCCGCAGGTCGGCCAACGGACCCGTGTGTGTGTGCAGGGCACCGCTGGCGTGAACGCAAACGCAAACGCAAACGCGAGCGCGGCGAACGCGGCGATGGCGGTTGAACTGCCCGGCCTGGCCCAGGGCCTGCACTTGCAGCGCCGCGACAACGTGGCCGACGCGGCCTGCGCCGCGTTCTGGCCGCAGCAAGCCGGCTGGCAGCGCCTGCAGGTGGCCGATGCCAGCGCCCCGCCGGCCGCTTTGTACGTCTACGGCGCCGACGACTGGCTGCCGTGGCGGCGCGCGCTGCGCGGCGATGCCCGCGCGGTGGACGCCTTGCGCGCTTTGCCCGCTGCGGCAACGGTGCCCACGCCCCTGCCCGCCTGGCCCTGGGGGCTGGCCTGCACAGCGGCCATGCTGGCCTTGTGGTGGCGCGAAAGGCGCTAGCCGGCCTCGCTGTGCAGACCGGCTGATTCCGTAGCGCTGCTGCCGTGTCCCTGCTTCAGACCTTGGGCAGCCGGTACAGGCCGCACAGCTTGTTGCCGTCAGGGTCACGCAGATAGGCCAGGTAGAGCTTGCCGCTGGCGCCTTCACGCACACCGGGCAGGTCTTCGCAGGTGGTGCCGCCGTGGGCCAGGCCGGCCGCGTGCCAGGCGTCGGCCTGTTCGCTGGACAGACAGGCAAAGCCGATGGTGCTGCCGTTGCCCACGCAGGCCGGCTCGCCGTCTATCGGCAAGCTGACCGAAAAGATGCCGGCCGGTGTGCGCCAGAAGACGCGGTGGCGGTCCACCACCCCGGCGGGCGCGCCCAGGGTGCCGAGCACGGCGTCGTAGAAAACCTGGGAGCGGGCCAGGTCGTTGGTGCCAATCATGATGTGCGAAAACATGCGGTGGGTCTCCAGGTGGGCTTAGCCCTTGAGGTGCAGATAAGGCTTGAGTGCGTCCATGCCTTCGCGGATGCTGAAGCCGTTCATCTGCAGCTTCTTGGCATAACCGTCGGCCAGCACCTTGACCTCTTCAACGCGCCGGTCAGCGATGGCGGCATTGGTCTTGGCCAACAAGTCTTGCAGCGCGGTCAGGCTCAGCTGGTGCAGGACCAAAGGGGTTTCAGTGATCAACATCGTGGGGTCAGGGGGGTTGAATGCCGGCAGGCGAATCACCCATTTTCAAGGAAAACGCGCCGGGCCGCACCGGCCGGCCTGTCGCCAGCCCCCGCCAACCTTCGCTAACCCGCGCACATGTCCACATGGCAGACGCTGCGCTGCATGCCGCCGCGCAAGGCGTGCAGACGCTGGATGCTGCCGCTGCGCTCGTCGAAGGTGGCCACCAGCAGGTCCAGCGCACCCCGGCTGGCGTGGGCTTCCACCGGCAGCCAGGGCGCGCCCAGCGCGGCCCACTGCGCGTCGCTGAGCAGCACTTCGCCGGTCAGGAAGATCTGCTGGCGGTGCAATC
>JAYVBO010000731.1:0-4943 GCA_043750435.1 Betaproteobacteria bacterium
CCGGCGCGTCGGCCGAGCTGCTGGTCAGGCCGGCGGTCACGCCGAGCACCAACCCGGCGCCGATGGCCACCAGCGTGAGCTGGATCGTCGTCCACAGGCCGCTGACGAACAGCGGCAGGTAGCCGGTGAGGATCTCCCAGCGAAGATCCACCGCCCGGCCTGGTGCTGACTTCGAGGTGGACTGCGAGGCTTACTTCGAGGCCGCGGGCGCGGGCGCCGCAGCGGCAGCCGGCGGGGCGCCGAAATACTTGGCGTAGATCGTGTTGTACGTGCCGTCGGCCTTGATCTCGGCCAGGCCCTTGTTGAGCTTGCCCAGCAGATCGGCATTGCCCTTCTTCACCGCGAAGCCGTACTGCTCGGGCGCGAAGGCCTTGTCGCTGACGGTCTTGAACTTGGCGCCGGCGTTGTTGGCCACGTAGTTGATGACCACGCCGTTGTCGGCCACCACCGCGTCCACACCGCCGGCTTCCAGTTCCTTCAAGGCCAGCGGGGTGGATTCGAAGCGCTTGATGTTGGGGCTGATCTTGCCCTGCAGTTTGGTGATGGCTTCGTCGCCGGTGGTGCCGGTCTGCACGCCCACCTTCAGCGCCTTCAAGTCATTGAACTTCGCCACCTTGCTGGTCTGCTTCACGGCGATCAACTGCAGTGCGTCGAAATAGGGCCGGCTGAAATCCATGGTTTGCTGGCGTTCGGGCGTGATGGTCACCGCCGAAACCACCAGGTCGCGGTCGCCCTGGAGCAGCGCGTTGAAGATGCCCTCCCAAGGCGTGTTGATGAACTTCACCGTGAAGCCCGCGTGTCGGGCCACGGCCTGCACCACCTCGATGTCGAAGCCGACGATTTCGGCCTTCTCGTTCTGGCTTTCAAAGGGCGCGTAGGCGGCGTCGGTGCCCACCACCACCACCCGGGCTGGGGCGCTGGCCGCAAGCGAACCGGCAGCGGCCGAAGCGCCACCGGCAGCGCCGTTCTGCTTGCCGCAGGCGGCGATCAACGGAAAGGCGACAGTCAGCGCGGCGAACTGTAGGAAGCGGCGAACGGTGATGGCGGACATGGGCGGTTGGAACGGCGGCAAGGGGTGGGATGCTGCGTACTCTACCGCCGGCCTCGGGCCTTACTGGGCGCGGACGCCACTGGCGTTTTGTCCATGCTGTGTTCAACACCATGGCAGTTAGTGACGGAAAAATTTACAACTGATGCCTGGGCTTTCGGCGGGGATGCGCCAAGCCTTTGATTTCTTGTTGATTTTATTTTTTGGCACAGCTGATGCAAGTTTTTCGTCCGAGGGTTGGCCCTTTGCGATCGGCGCTGTTCTTGATATTTCGCGGTTTTGGGCGAGCCCTGAATTTGGAATTCCTAACTAGATGAAGGAGATCGCTGCCATGTCCAAAATCGTGGGCCGTTTGCTCGGCGTTTTCTTTGCCTGCGCACTGTGCGCATCTTCGGCGTTAGCGTCAACCGTGCCCTTGGGTTACATCAGTTGGGACGTCAACATCCCAGGCAGTGTCGGCAAGTTCGACATCGCCAATTTCTCGGGCATCAATTCCTCATCGCCCGACTGGCTCATCACCACACCGCTGGGTCTGTCCAGCTTCAGCCTCACTGTGCATTTCGCCGGCGGCGGCACCACCGTGTTCGGGGCGTCCTATTTCACCTTGAGCCTGGATGGCTTGTCCTTTAACGGCGGTGACATTGCCATCGGTGGCGCCAATCCGCTGCCGACTGACGCAACCTTGACCGGTGCTTTCTCGACCACCGCCATCAACGTCACCGGCATGGGCGCCGTGACCATCCTGCCCACCTTCTCGGCCACGATCCTGCCCTCAGCTGGTTCGACCCTGTCCGACTTCGACTTCGCCCTGATCAACGTGGAAACCACCACCGGCGGCCCCGGCGGCACGGTGCCAGAGCCGAGCAGCTTGCTGTTGGCGGGCTTGGCGGCTGTGCTGGCGGCGAAGTGTTCCACCTCGAAGCAGCAGCGGCGCGTGGCGCTCGTGCCCCTTGACTGACCTTCTCTCGATAGCAAACCCTTACCAGGAGATTTCGATGAGCAAGCTGAATATGCGGAGGCTGGGTTTACTGGCCACACTGGCAGTGGGTGCGCTCGCACCCCTGCTTGCCGGGGCTGTCACCCTGAGCGTCGCCACCTCGCCAAGCAATGGCGTTGCGGGCATTTCCAACGTCAACGTCAACGGCTCGGGCTACCCGGCCGGTACTATCTTGCCGGCGGCAGTTGCGGTGCACCTGGCCGCCAGCTGCGGCGGTCCGGCGCTGGCCAACACCCCGGCTTTGGCCGTTACCACCATCCTGGGCAGCACGCGCCGCGTGCAGTTTCAGGTGCCGGGCACCTTGGCCACCGGCGTTTACTACGTTTCGCTTGACGGCGCGACCACCGCACCGGTGGCCTTCACCAGCAATGGCGGGCCTTGTGCGGCCATCCAGGTGACGCGCACCAGCACCACGCTCTCGGCCTGCGTGCCGGGCAGTTCACTGGGCATCAACGCACCCGCTTCACCGGGGCCGGTCACCGCCATCGTGCCGCGCGGCTACTGGTCGGGTGGGTCCACGGGCGTGCGCCTGGTGTCGCTGGAAGGCGCCGGCGTGAATGCGTCGGTCCCAACCCCGGCGAGCGTCAATTCCTGCGCCGCCAACCCGGCCACCGGCGAATCGGTGTGCACGACCAATTCCGCCACGGCCTATGTCATCAGCCCGTCGGGCACGATCACCCACACGCTGACCAGCGCCTCTAATGTAGGCACCGGCTTTTCAGGCGGCACCTGCCTGAATTGCGGTGTGGCGATCAATGCGCTGACCAACCAGGCCGTGATCAACATGGGCTTGACTGGTGGGGCGTCGGGTTCAGGCCTGCAGGTGCTGGACCTGAGCACGAAGACTTTTCAGCCCGCCATTCCGCTGAACAAGCAGGTTTCGGAAAACATCTCGATCGACCCCACCCGCGGCTATGTGATCACGCCGTCCGAAAGCAATTACTACAACCTGGTGCGGTTCAATTCCACGACCGGAGTGTTGGGCACCGAATTCAACTACTTCCCTGGCGGCAGTGTTGGTGAGTTCGATTCCGCAGCCGAAGATTGCAGCACTGGCATCGTGCTGGCGGCCGAAGAGTTCACCAGCAATGTGTTCATTGCCGACATCACGCAGGCCACTTTCGTGCCCGGTTCGCCGGGTTCCTGGAGCGCGCCGTCGCAGCACTTCAACTTGGCGGGCACCAGTTTCTCCGCGGGCACTTCGGGCATCACGGTCGCGCCGGGCAGCAGCCACCTGGGCCTGGTCACCGGTGAATTCGGCGGCAGTTCCTTCGCCGTGTTGCAGTTGCCTGCCACCTCGGGCAGCGGCACGCCGACGATCGTCGATTACGCGTTTGTCAGCGGCATCTGTGGCCTCTCGGCCGGTTTCGACCCGCACACCGTGACGGCCTACACCAGTGGCAATGATGGCAGGGCCTACGGCGTGATGGCCGATTGGGCCACCGGTGCGCCGTCCCGCTTGGCGGTGCTGGACCTGGCGGCGATCCTTGCAGCGCCGCGGTCAGCAGGCACGCACACGGTGGCTGGCGGCGCCATTTGCAACACGTCGACGCCCAGTCTGATTCGCTTCGTGCCAGTGCCCTGAAGCGTGCGCAGTGTCTGGCAATCAGGGGCCCGAAAGGGCCCCTTTTTTCTAGGTCTGCGCTGCCGATGCCGGGGCGTCCAAAGCCGCTATTTCTGCGGCCGTGAAGCCTGCCGCCCGGCGCGCTGCCAGGTTGAATGGCGGCCGCAGACGCGGGGCGCTGTGGCGCTGGGCCAGCACGGCGTAATGGCTCAGCGGGTCGAACCCGTCGCGTTCGCAGAGCCAGCGAAACCAGTGGTTGCCGATGGCCACGTGGCCGACTTCGTCGCGCAAGATGATGTCCAGAATTTCCACCGCGCGCAGGTCACCGGCCTGGCGCAGTTTGGCCTGCATGGGCGGCGTGGCGTCCAGGCCGCGGGCTTCCATCGTGCGCGGCACCAGGGCCATGCGGGCGGTGATGTCGTGGGCGGTTCTCTCGACCATGGTCCACAGGCCATGGTGGGCGTCGAAGTCGCCGTAGGCGTGGCCCAGCGTGGCCAGGTGGGTGCACAGCAGGCTGAAGTGCAGGGCCTCTTCGGACGCCACCCGCAGCCAGTCGCGGTAGTAGGTCTCGGGCATGCCGGGGAAGCGCCAGGCAGCGTCCAAGGCCAGGTTGATGGCGTTGAATTCGATGTGCGCCACCGCGTGCAGCAAGGCCGCGCGGCCGGCTGGGGTATAGGGCGAACGGCGGGCCAGCGTGGTGTGGTCCAGCAGCGCCGGACGGGCCGGGCGGCCGGGCAGTTCACCTTCGTGGACCAGCAGCGCCTCGGGGTCTATCCGGGCCTGCGGCGTGTCTGGCAGCAGGCGCGCTGCTGCCGCCTTGGCGGCGGGGTCGGACAGGCACAAGACCTGCAATGCGGCTGCTCTTAGCTCCATCTCTAGAATTGTGCCCCTTGCACGACGCATGACTTCAGCCTGAAGGGGCGCATCTTGGCCATCTACCAACTCGGGGACGATCCCGAATACGCACCCCAAATCGCGCCCACCGCCTGGGTGGCCGACAGCGCCACGGTGCTGGGCCGTGTGCGCATGGGCGACAACAGCAGCGTCTGGTATGGCGCGGTGCTGCGCGGCGACAACGACCGCATCACTCTGGGCGACCGCGTGAACGTGCAAGACGGCAGCGTGCTGCACACCGACCACGGCTACCCGATGACGCTGGGCGACGACGTGTCCATCGGACATCTGGTGATGCTGCACGGCTGCACCATCGGTGCCGGCTCGCTAATCGGTATCCAGGCCACCGTCCTGAACGGCGCCAAGATCGGCCGCAACTGCCTGGTGGGCGCCGGGTCGGTGGTCACCGAGGGCAAAGAATTCCCCGACAACAGCCTGAT
>JAYVBO010000732.1:0-4935 GCA_043750435.1 Betaproteobacteria bacterium
GGCGCCGCCGGGCGTGGGCACCGGGAAGGCCATGCCCTGGCCGTTTTCACGGGCGTAGATGGCCACCACGTGGTCCACCGGCACCTTGATTTCGCGGGACATGCCGCCGAAGCGGGCCTTGAACTCGACGTAGTCGTTGCCCAGCTGCAGACCCGAAGTGGCGTCGAAGCCGATGTTGAGCACGATCTCGTTGTTCTTCACGTGCTCCATCGGCACCTGCACGCCGGCACCCACGTGCACGGCGATGTAGGGCGTGTAGCCATTGTCCGAACACCATTCATGCAGCGCCCGCAACAGATACGGGCGGGTGGACGTGCCTTGCGCTTCGAGTGACTCAACCATGGCCAGTTTGCCGGTCTTACTTGCGCATGACCTTTTCAGACGGCGTCAGCGCCTCGATGTAGGCCGGGCGCGAGAAGATGCGCTCGGCGTACTTCAGCAGCGGCACGGCGTTCTTGCTGAGGTCAATACCGTAGTAATCCAGGCGCCACAACAGCGGCGCGATGGCCACGTCGAGCATGCTGAAGTCGTCACCCAGCATGTACTTGTTCTTCAGGAAGATGGGCGCCAGCTGGGTCAGGCGGTCGCGGATCTGGTCGCGGGCCTTTTCCAGTTGCTTCTCGGTGGCCTTCACGCCACGGCCTTCCAGCAAGTTGACGTTGCTGAACAGTTCCTTTTCGAAGTTGAACAGGAACAGGCGCACGCGGGCGCGGGCCACCGGGTCACCGGGCATCAGCTGCGGGTGCGGGAAACGCTCGTCGATATACTCGTTGATGATGTGCGACTCGTACAGGATCAAGTCACGTTCGACGAGGATGGGCACCTCGTTGTACGGGTTCATCAACGCGATGTCTTCGGGTTTGGCGAAGACGTCCACGTCACGGATCTCGAAATCCATGCCCTTCTCGAACAGCACAAAGCGGCAGCGGTGCGAATAGGGGCAAGTCGTTCCGGAATACAGCACCATCATGGCGTGGGCCTTTCTCTTCAGCTTTTCAGCACTTCAAAAAACACAAAACGCAGTGGGGGCCTCAGTCTTGACTGCTGGCACTCCACTGCGCGGCAGGCCCAGCCGTACGCGTGCGTACAACCCAAGCCCAACTTCGAATTACTTGATGTCTTTCCAGAACGCCGCGTTCAAACGCCAGGCGATCACCGTGAACACGGCCAGGAAGAGCAGCACCCAGACGCCCAGCCGCACGCGGTTGTTCTGTTCGGGTTCGCCCATCCATTGTAGGAAGGCCACCAGGTCAGCCGCCGACTCGTTGAACTGGGCCTGGGTTTGCGTGCCGGCCGTGATGGGCTCGAAGCCCGCAAAGCGGTGCACAACCTTGCTCGGATCGTGAGGGTCTTTCTCCTCCTCGTACATCGCCCGCTGCTGGCCTTGCAGTTCCCACAGCACATTGGGCATCCCGACGTTCGGGAAGACCGTGTTGTTCCAGCCCGTGGCCTTGGTCTCGTCGCGGTAGTAGCTGCGCAGATACGTGTAGACGTAATCGGCGCCGCTGCCCTTGGCGCCATCGGCGCGTGAACGCGTGATCTGGGTCAGGTCGGGCGGCACGCCACCAAACCAGTCCTTGGCGTCCTTGGGGTCCATCGCGGTCTTCATCAGGTCGCCGACCTTGACGCCCGTGAACACCAGGTTGTCCTTGATCTGCTGCTCGGTCAGGCCGATGTCGCGCAGGCGGTTGTAGCGCATGAAAGCCGCGTTGTGGCAATTCAAGCAGTAATTGACGAAGAGCTTGGCGCCGTTTTGCAGCGCGGCCATGTCGGTCAGGCGCTTGGTCGGGAACTTGTCCCAAGCCGGGCCTTCGGTGTTGGCTTGCGCCGAACCGAACAACGCCAGCGAGGCCAGCAGCGCGAGGATCAGTTTTTTCATTTTTTCGACTCCGCCGTGCACGATCAGTGGGGGTGGAAGGTCACGCGGTCAGGCACCGGCTTGAATTCACCCAGACGGCTCCACCAGGGCATCAGCAGGAAGAAGCCAAAGTAGAACAAGGTGCCCGCTTGCGACATCAAAGTGCCCACCACGGTCGGCGGCTGGATGCCCAGGTAGCCGAGAACGACGAAGACGATGACGAAGATGCCGTAGAGGATCTTGTTCCAGCTCGGGCGGTAGCGGATGGACCTGACCGGGCTGTGGTCGAACCAGGGCAGGCCGAAGAGGATCATCACGGCGCCGCCCATCACGACCACGCCCCAGAACTTGGCGTCGAAGGACTTCAACATCACCGCCAGCACCAGTGCGCCGACCAGCGGAGCGAATTTCCAGAGGCCCTTCAGGCCCCCCTTCAGGAAACCCAGCACGCCGGCCACGAAGGTGAGGCCCACGAACACGTTGACCATGTCGTCGGTGACGGCACGCAGCATCGAGTAGTAGGGCGTGAAGTACCAGACCGGGGCGATGTGCGCCGGCGTCTTCAGCGGGTCGGCCGGGATGAAGTTGTTGAATTCCAGGAAATAGCCACCCATTTCCGGCGCCAGGAAGATCACCGCCGTGAACAGCATCAGGAAGACGCTGACCCCGAAGATGTCGTGCACGGTGTAGTAGGGGTGGAAGGGGATGCCGTCGAGCGGAATGCCGGTCTTCGGGTCCTTCTTGGCCTTGATCTCGACGCCGTCGGGGTTGTTCGAACCCACGTCGTGCAGCGACAGCAAGTGCGCCACCACCAGGCCCAGCAGCACCAGTGGCACCGCAATGACGTGGAAGCTGAAGAAGCGGTTCAGCGTGGCGTCACCCACGACGTAGTCACCGCGGATCAGCAGCGACAGGTCCGGGCCGATGAAAGGAATGGCAGCGAACAGGTTGATGATGACCTGGGCGCCCCAGTAGCTCATCTGGCCCCAAGGCAGCAGATAGCCCATGAAGGCTTCGGCCATCAGGCACAGGAAGATGGCGCAGCCGAAGATCCAGACCAGTTCACGCGGCTTCTTGTAGCTGCCGTAGATCAGGCCGCGGAACATGTGCAAGTAGACGCAGACGAAAAAGGCACTGGCGCCGGTGCTGTGCATATAGCGCACCAGCCAGCCCCAGGGCACGTCGCGCATGATGTACTCGACCGACTCGAAGGCCTTGGCCGCGTCGGGCTTGTAGTGCATCGTCAGGAAGATGCCGGTGACAATCTGCAGCACCAGCACCAACAAAGACAGCGAACCGAAGATGTACCAAAAGTTGAAGTTCTTGGGCGCGTAGTACTCCGCCATGTGCACCTTGTAGGCGTCGAAGGCGGTCGGAAACCGGTTCTCCAGCCAGGTGGTCGCTTGCACCAATGCGCCGGAACCGGCCGGTGCTTCCTTGAATTCAGCCATCTTGACCTCGGTCTTCAGGGGTTGCTGCAGGAGCTGGCGCTCAAGCCTTCTTGTCTTCGCCGATCACGATGACGGCGTCAGACAAGTACATATGCGGCGGCACTTCAAGATTGTCTGGCGCGGGCTTGTTCTTGTAGACCCGGCCGGCCATGTCGAAGGTGGAACCGTGGCAAGGGCACAGGAAGCCGCCGTTCCAATCGTCGGGCAGCGAAGGCTGCGCGCCGGTGGCGAAGCGGTCGCTGGGCGAGCAGCCCAGATGCGAGCAGATGCCCACGCCGACGAAGAACTCGGGCTTGATCGAACGGCCTTCGTTGCGTGCATATGCCGGCGTCAGTTCAGCCGGCTTGCGCTCGGACTTGGGGTCAGCCAGTTCCTTGTCATTCTTGGGCAAGGCAGCAACCTGCTCGGGCGTGCGGCGCACGATCCAGACCGGCTTGCCTCGCCATTCCACCGTCAGCTTCTCACCGGGCTTGATGCCGCTGATGTCCACCTGCACCGGCGCGCCAGCGGCGCGGGCGCGCTCGGAGGGCGCGAAGGTGCTGACGAATGGCACAGCGACCGCGACACCGCCCAGGGCGCCAGCGCCGCAGGTGATGGCCATCCAGGTGCGGCGGCTCGGATCAACGGTGTTGCCAGCGCTGAAGGCGGGGCTCTCGACTGCGGCGTCACTCATGGACTTCCTCGGAGTTCAGTGTTCATTGGGGACAACCCCGAATTCTAGCCGACGCGCCTACGCTGGCCTGACGGTCGGCTCGATAGACCCGCGCAGCACGCTGCCGGTCGTGCGCTGGCAAGGCTGTGCGACAGCGGCCCCCATCCTTCGTCGATTGACGCGGCGCGCGCCTGACACTACCGTGCGCGCGCTCGGTGCGACGCCGTCCGCCGCCGCAAATCGCCATCAACAACACCAGGAGAAACAGCGATGAGTTTCAGTTCAGAGTTCAAGGAATTCGCCCTCAAGGGCAATGTGATGGACCTCGCCGTCGGCGTGATCATCGGCGGCGCGTTTGGCAAGATCGTCGATTCGATGGTCGGCGACCTGATCATGCCTATCGTCGGCAAGATCTTCGGCGGCCTGGATTTCAGCAACTACTACATCCAGTTGTCGGGCGCCCCGGCGGCCACCCTGATCGAAGCGAAGAAGGCCGGCGCGGTGTTCGCCTACGGCAACTTCATCACCATCATGATCAACTTCATCATCCTGGCCTTCATCATCTTCATGATGGTCAAGCAGATGAATCGCATGAAGCGCGAAGCCCCGGTCGCACCGCCCGCGCCGCCGGCCCCGACGCCGGAAGAGGTGCTGCTGCTGCGCGACATCCGCGACGCACTGCGCAAATAAGCACGGGCCTTCGGGCCCAGACGCTGGTTTGCATGCGGCGGGCGCAGCCGCATACTGAGGCGCCGCTGATGGCGGCCTGCCCTCGCCCATGAAGCCAAACCCCGTTCACCGCCTGCCCGCTCCGCTGGAAGCGGCCGTCCAACGCCTGAAGTTGTCAGCGCGTGAGGCGGCCGAGCGCACCATCGAGAGCCTGGGCCTGGCGGCCCTGGCCGCCAACAACGCCTACCAGCGAGATGGCCTGCTGGGCGCGCAGTTCGAACTGAACCGCAAGTCGGCGGTCTTCG
>JAYVBO010000733.1:0-4921 GCA_043750435.1 Betaproteobacteria bacterium
CGACGCGCATGCCCATCTCGAAGCCGTATTGCACCTTGCCCTGCAGGAACTGGTTGGCCGTTGACCACACGTCGCGGATGTTGCCCAGCACATTGCTCACGCCGGTGCGCACGGGGCTGGGCACGACCGCTTCGTAGGTCTGCGCCACCGGCTTGAGGATGGCGGTGTCGATGGCGTCGTTGAAGGCGTAGACCTTGCGGTTCCAGGCTTCCCAGGGGTCGCCCGGCGTGCCGCGCGCCGCCGTGGCGGGCGCGGTCATGCCCGGCCCAGCCGTGGGCGCGCTGGCGCAGCCGGCCAGCGTCAGCACGCTGGCCATGCCGAGGCCGCACAGCGCACGGTGCAGCGGCAGGCCCAATTGGGTTTTCACTTGCCGGCTCCTGCGGCGGGCGCGGCTCCGGCAGCGGGCGCTTCGGCCTTGCTGTTCAGGAACTGGCCGATCAGGTTTTCCAGCACCACGGCCGACTGCGTCTGCGGCACGGTGTCGCCGGCGGCCAGGGACTTGTCGTCGCCGCCCGGATCCAGGCCCACGTACTGGTCGCCCAGCAGGCCGGATGTCAGGATCTTGGCGGCCGAGTCCTTCGGGTATTGGTAGCCGCGTTCGATTTCCATCGACACCACGCCCTGGAAGGTTTTGTGGTCGAGCGCAATCTTGGTGACGCGGCCCACGGTGACGCCGGCGGTGCGCACCGGCGCGCGCACCTTCAGGCCGCCGATGTTGTCGAAGCGAGCCTGCATCAGGTAGGTGTCGCCACTGCCCATGCTGCCCAGGTTGGCCGCTTTCAGCGCCAGGAACACCAGGCCCAGCATGCCCAGCAGCACGAAGAAACCCACCAGGGTTTCGATACTTTTCTTGCCCATCAGAAAACGCTCCCTTTCGACGCCGGGTTCACGGCGTCGAGAACATCAATGCCGTGAGGATGAAGTCCGCACCCAGCACCCACAGCGACGAGATCACCACCGTGCGCGTGGTGGCGTAGGCCACGCCTTCGGGCGTGGCTTCGGTCTCGTGGCCCTGGTACAGCGCCACCACGGTGCAGACCACGCCGAAAACCGAGGCCTTGAGCAGGCCATTGCCGACGTCACGCTGCACGTCCACTTGGGTCTGCATGATCGACCAGAAGTTGCCCGAATCCACGCCGATCAGCACCACGGCCACCACGTAGGCGCCCAGAATGCCGATGGCCGAGAACAGCACCGCCAGGATGGGCATGGACACGATGCCGCCGATGAAGCGTGGCGCCAGCACGCGGGCCTTGGGGTCTATGGCCATCAGTTCCATGGCGGCCAGCTGTTCGCCGGCTTTCATCAAGCCGATCTCGGCGGTCAGCGACGTGCCCGCGCGGCCCGCGAAGAGCAGGCCCGTGACCACCGGCCCCAGTTCGCGCACCAGCGACAGGTTGACGATCAGCCCCAGGCTTTCGGCCGCGCCGTAAGGGACCAGGGCGTAGTACATCTGCAGCGCCAGCACGAAGCCCACCGCCAGGCCCGAGGCCAGGATGATGATCAGCGAGCGGTTGCCGATGGCGTAGATCTGGGCCACCACCAGACGGAAGCGCCGCAGCGAAGCCGGCACGGCGCGCAGCAGGTCCAGAAAGAAAAAGGCGGCATGGCCCCAGCCTCGAAACTGGTCGAGGGCGGTGGCACCCAGCCGCGTGAGGTAGTTCATCGGGTGATGCCGAAATCGGTGGCGATGTCGGGCGCCGGGTAGTGGAACTTCACCGGGCCGTCGGGTTCGCCGCGCACGAACTGGCGGGTTTCCGGATCCATGCTGTCCATCAGCTCAACCGGCGTGCCCTGGGCCACGATGCTGCCTTGCGCGGCCAACAAGATGGCGTGGTCGCTGATCGCCATGCATTCGGGCACGTCGTGGCTGACCACCAGGCTGGTGGCGCCCGTCACGTCATTCAGCGTGCGGATGAGCTTGGCGGCCACGCCCATGCTGATCAGGTCCAGGCCCGCGAAGGGCTCGTCGTACATGATGAGTTCGGGGTCCAGTGCCATGGCGCGGGCCAGCGCGATGCGCCTTGCCATGCCGCCCGAAACTTCAGAAATGCGCAGCGCTTCGGCGCCACGCAGGCCCACCGCGTTGAGCTTCATCAGCACCAGATCGCGGATCATGTCTTCGGGCAACGCGGTGTGTTCACGCATCGGGAAGGCCACGTTCTCGAAGACCGTCAGGTCGGTGAACAGCGCGCCGAACTGGAAGAGCATGCCCAGGCGGCGGCGCAAGCGGTAGAGCTGGTCCTGATTGCGGGTGTCGACGACTTCGCCGTCGACGATGACGCGGCCGCTGTTGGCGGCATGCACGCCACCGATCAGCCGCAACAGCGTGGTCTTGCCGCAGCCCGAGCCGCCGAGGATGGCCGTGACTTTGCCGCGCTGGAATTTCAGCGACACGTCTTTCAATATCGTCCGGCTGGCGTCGTAGCCAAACGTGACGTTGTCGATCTCGATGAAGGTGTCGGAGGTCAAGCGATGGCGGGGCTGGCGGACGAACCGCGCTGGCTTTCTGGCTGGGTTGAGAATGATTCTCGCATGCAGGGGCAAACCCGGAGCCCGCAACGCAACTGCGAGCCTGTGACGGCATGTTGCGCGCCGGCGACGGGCGCGGCCTTCATCGCGGCAGGGAGCTGGCGCCCATCAGGAATTCATCGACGGACCGCGCGGCCTGCCGGCCTTCGCGGATGGCCCAGACCACCAGGCTCTGGCCGCGCCGCATGTCGCCGGCGGCGAACACGCCTGACACATTGGTCTTGTAGCTGTCGCTGCCTTCGGTGCTGGCTTTGACGTTGCCACGGGCGTCTTTGTCGACGCCGAAGGCTTCCAGCACGGCGGCCACCGGGGCCACGAAGCCCATGGCCAGCAGTACCAGGTCGGCCTTGTGTTCCTGCTCGCTGCCGGGCACTTCCACCATCTTGCCGGCCTGCCATCCAACACGCACCGTCTTCAGCGCGGCAACCTTGCCTTTGTCCTTACCGGTGCCGCCAACGAGCGCCTTCGTGGCGATGGCGAATTCGCGGTCGCAGCCTTCCGCGTGGCTGGAACTGGTGCGCAGCTTGTACGGCCAGTAGGGCCAGGTCATGGGCCGGTTTTCTTCTTCGGGCGGCTGCGGCATCAGTTCGAACTGGGTGACGCTGAGCGCGCCGTGGCGGTTGCTGGTGCCCACGCAGTCGCTGCCGGTGTCGCCGCCGCCGATGACGATGACGTGCTTGCCGGTGGCCTTCAGTTGGCCCTTCAACTTGTCGCCGGCCACCACCTTGTTCTGCTGCGGCAAAAATTCCATGGCGTAGTGCACGCCGTCCAGTTCGCGGCCGGGCACCGGCAGGTCGCGGCTGATTTCGCTGCCGCCGGTCAGCAGCACGGCGTCGAATTCGGCCTGCAGCTGTGCCGCGCTGATGGTTTCGTTGGCGTCGTTGGTGACTTGGGTGTCGGCGGGCAGGGCGCCCACCAGCACGCCGGTCTTGAAGGTCACGCCTTCGGCTTGCATCTGGCTGATGCGGCGGTCGATGTGGCTCTTCTCCATCTTGAAGTCGGGGATGCCGTAGCGCAGCAGGCCCCCAATGCGGCTGTTCTTTTCGAACACCGTCACCGTGTGGCCGACGCGCGCCAGTTGCTGGGCGGCGGCCAAGCCGGCCGGGCCACTGCCGACCACGGCCACCTTCTTGCCGGTCTTCACTTTGGGCAGCAGCGGCGCCACCCAGCCTTCGGCCCAGCCGCGGTCGATGATGGCGTGTTCGATGCTCTTGATGCCCACCGCGTCGTCGTTGACGTTCAGCACGCAGGCCGCTTCGCAGGGTGCCGGGCAGACGCGACCGGTGAACTCGGGGAAGTTGTTGGTCTGGTGCAGCACGTCCAGCGCCAGTTTCCAGTCGCCCTGGAAGACCAGGTCGTTGAAGTCCGGAATGATGTTGTTGACCGGGCAGCCGCTGTTGCAGAACGGCGTGCCGCAGTCCATGCAGCGCGCACCCTGCACTTTGGCCTGATCGGCGTTCAGCGTGATGACGAACTCTTTCCAGGTCTTCAAGCGCGCCTGTGGCGGCTCGTAGCCCTCTTCGAGACGTTCAAATTCCAGGAAACCGGTGACTTTGCCCATGGTGTATCTCTGCCCTTACTTCGCGGGGACGGCAGCAGCCGAGGCTTGCGCCTTGCTGGTGGCGCTGGTGGCTTCGGCCTTGGCCGCACGTTCGGCCAGCACGCGCTTGTATTCGTGCGGGAAGACCTTGACGAATTTGCCGCGCGCGTCCGACCAGTGGTCCAGCAGTTCGCGTGCGCGCAGGCTGCCGGTCCAGCGGTGGTGGTCTTCGATGAGCTTCTTCAGCAGCGTCTCGTCGGGCTGTTCGGCGTGCAGGCCGACGGTGGCGCCGCTCTGCGCCTCGCGTGGCAGCACCTTGTCCAGCGCCACCATGCTGGTGTTGCAGCGGCCAGCGAACAAGCCGTCTTCGTCGTAGACATAGGCCACGCCGCCCGACATGCCGGCCGCGAAGTTGCGTCCGGTCTTGCCCAGCACCACAGCCGTGCCACCGGTCATGTATTCACAACCGTGGTCGCCCGTGCCCTCCACCACCGCCGTGGCGCCTGACAGGCGCACCGCGAAGCGTTCGCCGGCCACGCCGCGGAAGAAGGCCTCGCCGCTGGTGGCGCCGTAAAGCGCGGTGTTGCCGATGATGATGTTCTGCGTGGCGTCGCCCCGGAATTCAATGCTCGGCCGCACCACCACACGGCCACCTGACAGGCCCTTGCCGGTGTAGTCGTTGGCGTCGCCGATCAGGTACAGCGTGATGCCCTTGGCCAGGAAGGCGCCAAAGCTCTGGCCGCCCACACCTTCCATCTGCATGAAGATGGTGTGGTCGGGCAGGCCTTCGGGGCGGTGGCGTATCAGTTCGCCCGACAACATGGCGCCCACGCTGCGGTTCAGGTTCCG
>JAYVBO010000734.1:0-4915 GCA_043750435.1 Betaproteobacteria bacterium
CGCCGGCTGCACCACCGTCGGCCCCGACTACCAACGCCCGGCGGTGACGCTGCCGGCGCAATACCCCGCGGCGGTGCCGGCCCCCAAAGGCCTGGCCACGCCCACCGTGCTGATCGCTGCCGACTGGTGGCAGCTGTACGCCGAGAGCGAACTGACGCGCCTGGTCGAACAGGCGCTGGCCGCCAACGCCGACATCGCGCAGGCCGTGGCCCGCGTCCAACAGGCGCAAGGCCAACTGCGTGAAGCCGACGGCGCCCTGGTGCCCACGGTCAACGCCGGCGCCAACGCCAGCCGGGCTGAATTGGGCGCCTCGGTGCCCAGCAACACCAGCGGCCGCACCGTCAAGGGCAACGACCTGAAGCTGTCGCTGTCGACCTCTTTCGAGATCGACTTCTGGGGCAAGCTGGCCCGCGCCACTGAAGCCGCCCGCGCCCAGGTGCTGGCCGGCACCACGGCACGCGACACCGTGCGCCTGACGGTGGCCGGCGCGGTGGCGCAAGCCTGGTTCGCACTGCGCAGCCTGGACGCCCAAGTGGCCGCCACGCGCGGCACGCTGAAGGGCCGCGAAGACGGTGCGCGCCTGGTCGGCCTGCGCCTGAAGGCCGGCAGCGGTTCGCGGCTGGAGGCCGACCAAGCCGACATCCTGCGCGCCGACGCCGCGCTGCAACTGCGCGAACTGCAACGCCAGCGCGCGCTGGCGCAAAGCCTGCTGGGCGTGCTGACCGGCGAGCCCGGCCTGACGCTGGCCGAAAGCCCGCTGGCCACCACGGTGCCGTCAGCGCCGCCTGTGGGCTTGCCGTCAGCGCTGCTGGAACGCCGGCCCGACGTGCAGCGCGCCGAAGCGCTGCTGGTGTCGGCCAACGCGCAGATCGGCGTGGCCCGCGCGGCCATGTTCCCGACGCTGACCTTGACCGGCGCCGGTGGCCTGGAAAGCGCTGCGCTGAGCACGCTGTTGAAAGGCCCGGCCCACTTCTGGAGCCTGGGCTTCGGTTTGACCGCGCCCATCTTCGACGGCGGCCGCAACGCCGCCCGCGTGGACCAGGCCGGCGCCCGCCAGCGTGAAGCGGTGGGCGCCTACCAGGGCGCCGTCGCCACGGCTTTCAAGGACGTGGCCGACGCGCTGGCCAACGGCCACGCGGCGCGTGAATCGCAAACCGATGTCGAGACCCGCAGCACGGCCGCCCAGCGCGCGCAGACGCTGGCGCAGGCCCGCTTCGACGCCGGCTACTCGGGCTACCTGGAACTGCTGGACGCCCAGCGCACGGCCACCGCCGCCCAACTGGACGCGGTGCGCAACCGACAAGCCCAGCTGAATGCCAGCGTGGACCTGTTCAAGGCGCTGGGCGGGGGGTGGGTCGGCGTGGGGCTGGAGCGCTGAGGCGCCCTTCTCCCAGGCACTCTTCTCCCAGGCACCCGTACGCCGCCTTTTGGGCGGCAAAGGCTCACGCGACGGGGCCCGTGGTCGCGGGATGTTCGGCGCCCGGGTGAACACCGATGCTCTGCCATCCCGCAGCGCTTCGGAGCCTTCCAGGTCGTCGTACTCACGCCTCAGCACTTTGGTCCTCGCCGCACTGGCCGCATCGGCTGCCCAGGCGGCGGGCACGATCAACCTGACCCCCGCCTCGTCCTGGGGCGCATCGAACAGCGTGTTGGGCCTGAACCCTGCCGCCGTGATCGAGGATTTCGAAGACACCACGCTGGCGCCTGGCCTGACCGTGACGTCAGTCAACGGCCTGGGCGGCGGCTACGGCCCCACAACCACACTGCCGCGCACCTTCGACCCGCGTCCCACCAGCCTGGGCGGCGACGATGCCTTCGGTAGCGCTTTCTACAGCTACCCCTGTGGCAGCGGCGCCTGCAGCAGCGTCTGGGATGGCAGCCGTGTGTTGCTGAACACTAGCGACAACAATTCGATGAATTACGGCAGCTCGCCGTGGTCAGACATCGCCTTCGGTTTTGCCGGTGGCGCGATGCAGGTGGGTTTCAGCCTGCAGCAGAACGACTCGCCCATCAACGTCTACGTCAACGGCACCTACTTCGGCACGCTGCCGGCGGCCAGCGGCGGCGGGCGCAACGGCTACTACCGCTTCGACATCACCCCCAGCACCGGCCCTGGTGACGCGTGGACTGCACCCATCACCACCCTGGTGCTGGACGGCGCCGCAGGCGATGCCTGGACAGTCGACCACCTGGCCTTCACCTCGGCCGTGCCCGAAGCCAGCTCGGCCGCCCTGCTGGCGCTGGGCCTGGGCGGGCTGGCAGCAGCCCGCCGCCGGCGCTGAAGGCCAGGCCCGCCTTCACAACATCAGTTTGCCGGCGAAGACGACCGGGCCGGTGGGCACGCCGGTTGGCGAACCGCCGGGCGGCTCGACACTGACCGCCAGCGCCGCCGTGCTGCCCTTCAGCAGCGTGACGGCCAGGTGTTCGCGCTTCAGTACGGTGGCGCCGTTGGCCGAGATCAGCCCCAGCGAACGCGGGTTGCCCTGCGGCGGCACCGCCCACAGTTCCAGCACGCGGTCGGTGGTCATCGAGACCGGGGTCAGCGTGCGCGTGACCAAGGCCCGGCCGTCGCCGCTGAAGCTGGCCACGATGGTTGCCGGATTGACAGCCGTGGTGCCTGTGCTCTCCAGCACCACCACCACCGGCGCCTGGGCTGGCGGCGGGTTGCCCAGCATCACGCCCAGACCGACCACGCCCGCCAGCGCCGTGCCCGACAGCGCACGCCACAGGCCCAGGCGCTGCCACCACGGCTGCACCGCCGCGGCCGGCCACAACTGGGCTTCGATGCCCCGCCAGACATGCGCGGGCGGCGCCACCTCAGGCACAGCGGTGGTCAGCGGGATCAGCCGGCCCTGCCACTCACGCACCGCGCGTTGCAGCGCGGGGTGGCTGGGCAGCAAGGCTTCGAAGCGGCTGCGGGCGCGGCCGCGCAAGGTGCCGGCCACATATTCGGCGGCCAGGGCATCGGCACGTTCGGGTTTTCCGTAGTCCATCTCAGTTCACCAGTTTCGCGTCGTTCGCCGCGGCGCGGTCGAGGCAGCCTTTCAGCGTGTTCAGGGCACGGCGCACCCAGCTTTTGACGGTGCCCAGCGGCTCGCACAGGTGCGCGGCCACTTCGGCGTGCGACAGGCCGTCGAAAAAGGCCAGCGCCACGCTCTGGCGCTGCGGCGGGGTCAGGCGTTCCAGGCACTGGTTCAGTTCGCGGCGGTCGCCGGCCTGGCCCAGCAGGTCCAGCGGGCCGGGGGCGTCGCTGGCCAGGGCTTCGGCGGGGTCGGGGCTGTCGTCGTCTTCGTCGCGGCTGAGGCTGACGGTGCGCGGCTGGGCTTGCGCGCGGCGCAGGCTGTCGATGGCCCGGTTGCGCGCGATGTGGGTCAGCCAGGTCAGCGGCTGGCTGCGCGCGGCGTCAAAGCTGCCAGCCGCTTTCCACACCGAGACATAGACTTCCTGCAGCAGGTCTTCGGCCAGCGTGCGGTTGCGCTGGATGCGCAGCACCACGGCCAGCAGGTGGCCGCTGGTGCGTTCGTACAGCGCCCCGAAGCAGGCACGGTCGCCCATGCCGGCGCGCGCCAGCAGGCCGGCCAGTTCGCGGCTGCGTTGCGGCCAGTCCTGTTCGTCCACTTTGTTTTTCATGCTCGGTCCCTACAATCTCGGCGATGTCTGTCGAACACCAGTTTGTACTCACGCTCGCCTGCGCCGACGCCAAAGGCATCGTGCACGCGGTATCGGGCTTGCTGTACCAGGCCGGCTGCAACATTGTCGATTCGCAACAGTTCGGCGACCTCGACGGTGACGACGCCACCGGCCTCTTCTTCATGCGGGTGCATTTTCAGGCGCCGCCGCAACTGGCCAGCGCACAGACGCTGGCTGCATTGTTCCAGCATACGAGGCAACAATTTGGCATGGACGTGCAGTTCCATGCACTGGCCAACAGGCCGCGGGTGCTGCTCATGGTCAGCCAGCACGGACATTGCCTGAACGACCTGCTGTTCCGCTGGAAGAGCGGTTCGCTGCCGGTGGACGTGGCGGCCATCGTGTCCAACCACAGCGCGTTTGCCGAGTTGGCGGGCAGCTACGCCATTCCCTTCCACCACCTGCCGCTCAAGGGGGGTACGGATGGAAAGGTCTCGGTCGATACCAAACGCGCGCAAGAACAGCAGGTGCAGGCGCTGGTCGAACAAGAGCGCGTCGACCTCGTTGTGCTGGCGCGCTACATGCAAATCCTGAGCCGCGATTTCTGCCACGCGCTGGCCGGCCGCGCCATCAACATCCACCACAGCTTTCTGCCCAGCTTCAAGGGCGCGCGGCCGTACTTCCAGGCCCACGCGCGCGGCGTCAAGCTGATCGGCGCCACGGCGCACTACGTCACTGCCGACCTGGACGAAGGCCCGATCATCGAACAGGACGTGCAGCGCGTGGACCACGCGCTGTCGGCCGAAGACTTCACGGCAGTGGGCCGCGACATCGAATGCATGGTGCTGGCGCGCGCGGTGCGCTGGCATGTGGAACACCGCGTGCTGGTCAACGGCCACAAGTGCGTGGTCTTCCGCTAACGGTTTGAGTGCATGGCACGCCGACCCAACCCCCCGCCTCCGGCCGTCGTACTGCACGGCAGCGCTGACGACGTGGAAGCGCAGTTCTACGAAGCGCTGCAGCGCGCCGACATCGAGCGGCTGATGGCCGTCTGGGCCGACGATGACGAGATTGTTTGCGTGCACCCGGGCGGCGGTCGCGCAATCGGCGCCGCCGCCATCCGCGCCACCTTCGAAGCCATCTTCGCGAGCGGCGGCCTTGCCGTGCGGCCCGAGCAAGTGCACCGGCTGGTGCACATTGGCAGTGCATTGCACCACCTGGTCGAGCGCATCGAGCTCAAGTCCCAACAGGGCACACAAAGTGCCTGGGTGCTGGCCACCAACCT
>JAYVBO010000735.1:0-2108 GCA_043750435.1 Betaproteobacteria bacterium
GATGCCGGGTATTTCGGCGACGACTTCGAGCAACAGCGCGAAGTCGGCGATTTCGGCGGTCGCGCCCATGACACCCCGGTAGGCGTTGACGTTCTGCCCCAGCAGCGTCACTTCCTTCACGCCCTGGTCGGCCAGCCCGGCCACTTCGGCCAGCACATCGTCCAGCGGGCGGTGTACTTCTTCGCCGCGCGTGTAGGGCACGACGCAGTAACTGCAGTATTTGCTGCAGCCTTCCATGATCGACACGAAGGCCGAGGCGCCGTCCACACGGGCTGGCGGCAGGTGGTCGAATTTCTCGATTTCGGGGAAGCTGATGTCGACCTGCGGCCGGTGCTTGGCCTGGCGCGCGGCAATCATCTGCGGCAGGCGGTGCAGGGTCTGCGGGCCGAAGACCAGATCGACATAGGGCGCGCGGTCGATGATGGCCGCGCCTTCCTGGCTGGCCACGCAGCCGCCCACGCCGATCAGCACGCCGGGCTTGGCCTTCAGGTGCTTGACGCGGCCCAGGTCGCTGAAAACTTTCTCTTGCGCTTTTTCGCGCACCGAGCAGGTGTTGAAGAGGATCAGGTCGGCCTCTTCCACATCGTCGGTTTTCTCGTAGCCGTCGGCGGCACGCAGCACGTCGGCCATCTTGTCGGAGTCGTAGTCGTTCATCTGGCAACCGAAGGTGCGGATGAAGACTTTCTTGCCGCTCTTGAAGTCGTCGTTCATGGCCGGATCCAGATCTGTGCAGAGGGGTCGAAGGTCCAGGCGGCGGCCTGTTCGGGGGTGGTGGGCCAGGGCAGGCGGGCGCGCTCAGTGGGCGTCAGGATCCACACATCCAGCAGCAGTCCGCTGGGGTCTCGGGTGTAGTTCACGGTGTAGCGCTGGTCGACCAGCGCGCCGGACAACTGCAGCAGGTTGTTGTCGCCGCGGATGCGCGCACCCGGCGCCAGACGCGCGGCGCGGCCGTTCAGCGCCACCTCGGGCGGCTGCAGCACCACCAGTTCACCGCGCAGCGCGGTGGCCGGGAAAGGGCGCGGCATCTGGGCCGCAACGGGCGCGGCGCACAGGCCCGCCAGGGTGGCCGTGGCGGCCAGCAAAGCACAGCGAAACATGGTGTAGATCCAGAGGCTGTGGATGGGAAGCCCGGTCGGCGCAAACCGCCGGGCGCAGCCGGCAATTCTATGCGGCGGCCGTGGCCGGGCCCTTCTCGGCCGTCCAGCCGTAGTCGTGTCCCCGCCAGTGGCCAGCGCGCCACTGATGCCCAATCTCGCCTCGTGGCAATTGGCCTTGTCTGGACGGCATGCGCGCGTGGTCGAGACCCGCGACACTTTTCCGGTTAGCACCTGGCCCGCTGCGGGCCTGACCGACACCTCGGGCGCGTCGTCATTGGCAACCTACAGCTACGTGCAGCTGGTGCGTGAATCGTCGACCAGCGTTTACGTATCGACCAACGGCTTGGCCAGCCACCAGATGGGCCCTTGGTACTGGAATGTGAGCACCTTGTTTGGCAATTGGCCGCGCTCCACCGGCTCGATCTACCGGCTGCCCAAGACGCCGGTGGAACTGGCCGATGCCGATCGCAAATCATCGGGCCCGGGTGCGCAGGGCATCTGGGTCAATGGCGTGGCGTTCTTCAACCAGCTCGACGGCGCCCAGTACTTCACCAACCTGGGGCGCGAAGTCCAGGGCGTGGCCAATGCGGCGACCTTCGGGGCCGAGTCCACGATGCTGTGGATACGCGACGCGATTCCCGTCGAAGGCCTCACCTTTAATGCATCGAACGCGCACCAGCCGCCCACCGGTTCCCACCACTACCACTCCAACCCCTTGGCGCTGCGCTTCCAACTCGGCGACAACCTGAAATGGGAAGCGTCGCAGGGCAAGTACGTCGAAGACACCAGCAAGCTGCACCACTCGCCGATCCTGGGCTGGGCGCGTGACGGCTTCCCGATCTACGGCCCTTATGGCTACGGCAACTGCACGGGCAGCGGGTCGAACGTCACCCGCATGCGCACCGGCTTTGTGCTGCGCGACGGCGGCAGTGGTTCGCAAGACATACGCAGCGCCGGCCGCAAGTCGATCGGCAAGTGGGCCGCACAACTGCACGGCGTGACCACCGCCGC
>JAYVBO010000736.1:0-2107 GCA_043750435.1 Betaproteobacteria bacterium
ATCTCGACGTCCTGGCACGGTGCCCGGCGCTGCACCGAGGGTTTCATGTCCCACAGCGCCTTGCCCATCGCCAGCAGCTTGCCGGCGTCCTTCAGGCCCTTGGGCGGTTCGGGCTCTTTCAGGCCGGCCAGCATGCGGCCGACGTCGCGCAGCTCAGCCAAAGACTCGGCGCCCATGCCCAAGGCCACGCGCCGGGGGGTGCCGAAAAGGTTGATAAGACAGGGAATTCTGTAACTGATCGGGTTCAGGCACAGCACCGCCGGCCCGCCGGCGCGCAGCAACTTGTCACCGATTGCCGTCATTTCGAGGCGCGGCGACACCGGATCGACCAGTTTTTTCAGCTCGCCCAGGTCTTCCAGCTGCTGGATGAAGTCGCGTAGGTCCCGGTATTTCATGCATTTCAGCTATTAGAGAACGATTTGATATTCTTGACCGCGTATGAAAGGCTTCCTAGAATCCCCCGAGACCTGAAATTTCAGGGTTAACCCGTAGTTGATGCCTCCGTACTGGAAGAGGCCGTACGGACTGACACCGCCCCGCTTGGCGCCGCGCGCACGATGCGCAAGCCAGCGGACGATTATCACTGTGGGCCCCGCGCCAGCCGAACAAGCTGCCACCCGGGCCCGCAGGATCAGGAGAGAGTTCAGATGCGAGCTATCGCCCTGCTGCGCCAAGCGCAGCATGCGACGACCACGTCGCTGTCGGTTTTCGTCCGTGACGTGGGTCGCGGTTTGCTGGAAGTGAGTCACAACAGCCTGGCCCTGGTGGGTTTGGCTTCGGTGGCGGAGTTGGTGTTTGCGCTGGGCCGGGCCGACATCCGCGGTCAGCTGGAAGTGGTGGCACTGGAATGGCTGCAGACGCGCCAGGAAGCCCGTGACGCCACATCCGACGACATGCTGACGGCCGTGGCCGAGCCCGCAGCCGTGACGCGCGCCACCGCCACCGACCTGAAGCATCTGACGCGCCAGCAGGCCACTCTGGCCAGCTGGATCGCCCGCCGCTACAAGGTGGCGCCCGAACCCATCGCGGCGCTGGTTCAGGAAGCCTGGTCCATGGGCACCCGCGCCGGGCTGGACCCGACGCTGATCCTGGCCATCATGGCCGTCGAATCCAGCTTCAACCCGTTTGCGCAAAGTCCGGTGGGTGCCCAGGGCTTGATGCAGGTGTTGACCCGCGTGCACGACGACAAATACCAGGCCTTCGGCGGCAACCGCGCCGCCTTCGACCCCATCAGCAACCTGCGCGTCGGCGTGCAGGTGTTGAAGGAATGCATCACCCGCGCCGGCAGCCTGCAAGAAGGCCTGCGCTACTACGTGGGCGCGGCGCTGATTGAAGGCGACGGCGGCTACGTCGGCCGCGTCATCAGCGAACAGACCCATATGCGCGGCGTGGCCGACGGCAAGGCTGTGCCCACCAACGCCGGCGCCATCGTGCCGGTCTCGACCACGGTGAAAGACGCTGCCGCCAAGCCGGCTTCGCCCGCTGCTTCGTCGGCCAGGCCGGGCAATGAAGCCGGCCCTGCAGACCAGGTTGCCTTGCTGCACTGACAGTCGCGCAAGGCCCGCTGGGCCCAAGGTCCAGCACCCTGGCCGGTACACTCGATGGCACTGTCGTTGGCCCGGGCCACCAAGGCCCTTCGCCACGAAGTTCCCACCGAAGAGGACTGCCATGTTCGACCGCACCACATCCACCCTGGCCCACGTTGACCCCGACATCTGGGCCGCCGTGCAGAACGAAAACCGCAGGCAAGAAGAGCACATCGAGCTCATCGCCAGCGAGAACTACACCAGCCCGGCCGTGATGGCCGCGCAAGGCAGCCAGCTGACCAACAAGTACGCCGAGGGCTACCCCGGCAAGCGCTACTACGGCGGCTGCGAATTTGTCGACGTGGTTGAACAACTGGCGATTGATCGCGTGAAGCAACTCTTCGGCGCCAATTTCGCCAACGTGCAGGCCAACAGCGGCAGCCAGGCCAACCAGGCCGTGTTCTTCGGCCTGCTGCAGCCCGGCGACACCATCATGGGCATGAGCCTGGCCGAAGGCGGCCACCTGACCCACGGCATGCCGCTGAACATGTCCGGCAAGTGGTTCAAGGTGGTCAGCTACG
>JAYVBO010000737.1:0-2105 GCA_043750435.1 Betaproteobacteria bacterium
GTGCCCGAGCCTGCGCCGCTGGTGCTGCTGTTGGCCGGCTTGAGCATCGTCGCCCTGGAGGCGCAACGCAAGGCCAAGGCGAAAACCGGCTAAGGCGCCCGGGCGCCGCGCGGCCTTACTTCGTGCCGAACAGCCGGTCGCCGGCGTCGCCCAGGCCCGGCACGATGTAGCCGTGATCGTTCAACTGGCGGTCGATGTGGGCGGTGTAGACCGGCACATCGGGGTGGTGGGCGTGGAAGGTTTTCAGGCCCTCGGGCGCGGCCAGCAGGCTGACGAAACGGATGGATTTCGGATTCGTTTCCTTCAAACGGTCCACCGCTGCCACCGCTGAATTGCCGGTGGCCAGCATGGGGTCGAGCACGATGGCGTCGCGTTCGTCCATGCTGTGCGGCATCTTGAAGTAGTACTCCACGGCGGTCAGCGTCTTGGGGTCGCGGTACAGGCCGACATGGCCGACCCGCGCACCCGGCACCACTTCCAGCATGCCGTCGAGCAGGCCATTGCCGGCGCGCATCACCACCACGAACACCGTCTTGCGGCCTTCGATGACCGGCGACTGCATCTTCTCCAGCGGCGTCTCGATCTCGATCAGCTGCGTGGGCATGTCGCGCGTCACCTCGTAGGCCATCAGCATGCTGATCTCGTGCAGCAAGCGGCGAAAGCTGCTGGTCGACAGGTCTTTCTGGCGCATCAGCGTCAGCTTGTGCTGCACCAGCGGGTGGCTGATCAGGTGGACGATGGGGGTGCTCATGCCGTGGGTCTTTCGCGTCGGAGTTGCAGGGTTCAAAAAATCGTGCCGTCGCTGTCGATCTTCAGCGGCGGCGCGCCGCCCGGGCGAAGTTCCAGTGCGATCTCGCGCCCCGCCGCCCAGGTGCCGCCTTCCAGGATGCAGGCCAGCGGCAATTCGGCGGCGGCCTTGCCCAGTTGCTGACGTACCAGAGCGGCCACGTCATCCAGCAGGGCCACGGTGAGGGCGCGCCATTCGACGATGAAGTCGTCCTGCGGCTTGAAGGTCTTCAGCAGGTCACGCGGGTGGCGCGGCAGGATGACGCCGCCGTCCAGCAGCAGGCCGCCGTTGCGGTATTCGGGCAGGCCGGTCAGGGCGTCCAGGCCGGTGACGGTGATGCCGGCCCATTGCAGCGGTTCCAGCAGTGAATAGGTCAGCCACTGGCTGAGCTTGTGGAAGGGCACCCAGCCGCTGGTCGTCGGGTCGTCGCCGCCGCCGGCCACGGCCGAACCGGCCCAGCGGTGGGGCCACACGTCACCGGCCATCAGGCCTTGCACATTGCGCCCGCTGGTCCAGATCGGCCCCAACGTGCGCAGCACTTCGCCCAGCACGGCGGTGGCGCTGACGGTGGTCAGCGTGCCGCCCTGGGTCAATTGGTCGAACATCAGCGACGGCCTTGCCGGCAGGCCGGTCTTGCTGGCCTCGGCCTGCAGCGCGGCGCCCAGGCGCGACAGCAGACCGGCGCGGCCTTCCAGGCCAACCATCGGGTTCGAAGGGCTGGATTGGAAGACGGCGCGCAACACCGACGCGTCCACCCGGCTCAAGGCCGCAGCGTCAGCGCGCAAGGGGTCGGCCGCCGACGACGAGAACTTGCCGTCGATAAAGGCGTGCCAGCTGGCCACGCCCAGGCCTTCGCTGCGCCCCAGCACCTGGCCGGTGCCGGCTTCGGTGTACTGCCAGGCGGCGCCGGCACCGGCGTCCAGCAGCACGCTGACCACGGTCAGATCGAAGCGCACGCGGGCGGCATCGGCCGCGCTGCGCCCGGCCAGCAGCGCGTCCAGCACGGGCTTGCGGTCCACGCCGCCGGCTTCGAAATGACGCCAGCGGCTGTGGTACGGGATGCGCAGGTCGGGGAAGCGTTTCAGCGTCAGTGCGGCCACGCGCGCGGCCACGGCGGGCAGGGCATTGCGGTCGACGGTGAAGTGCTCGCTGACGTTGGCTTCCACGGCCTGCAGGATGGCGGCACAGCGCACGCGGATGGTGCCCGGGTCGTGCAACAAGGCCAGCGGGTGCAGGGAAGGGGTGTCGGCTACAGGGGCTGTGGCGGTCAAAACGGTCTCACTCAAGGGCACGCCCCTGCACGCGGGTCAGGTCGTCT
>JAYVBO010000738.1:0-4904 GCA_043750435.1 Betaproteobacteria bacterium
ATTCCTGGACGCCGTGGCGCCCGAAGTGGCCGTGGTGCAGGCCGCTTACCGCAGCCGCTACGGCCACCCGGCGCCCGATGTGATGCAGCGCTACGCCGAGCGCGGCATCGCCGTCGTGCGCACTGACCGCTGCGGCGCCTGGACGCTGCAGGCCGACGGCGAGGCCCTGTGCCAGCGGCTCGCGGCCCGGCGTTACTGGCATCATCGGGTGGAAGGGGCCCTGTTAGCCGGCGCCCCTTAGCGCAAGGTGGCCCGCCGCTTGCAAGTCATACGCATCGACCGTCCCCCCCCAACGGCCCAGGAGCTAGAGCCCGTGTCCATCCATGTCGCGCTGAACCACGTCACGCACTACAAATACGACCGCCGCGTCGCCCTCGGGCCGCAGGTCGTGCGTTTGCGTCCCGCACCGCACTGCCGCACGCGCATCCTCAGCTATTCGCTGCGCATCGAGCCGGCGGACCACTTCATCAACTGGCAGCAAGACCCCTTCGCCAATTACGCAGCGCGGCTGGTCTTCAACGAAGAAGCGCGGGAATTCAAGATCACGGTGGACCTGGTCGCCGAGATGTCGGTGCTCAACCCCTTCGACTTCTTCCTCGAACCCGAAGCCGAAGAATTCCCCTTCCAGTACGCCCCCGAAGCGCTGCACGACCTGGGGCCCTACCTGGCCAAGGCCGAACTCACCCCGAAGTTCAAAGCCTTCGTCGACAGCATCTCGCTGGAGCCGCTGCGCACCATCGACTTCATGGTTGGCATCAACCAGCGCCTGCAGCGCGAAATCAGCTACCTGATCCGCATGGAACCCGGCGTGCAGACGCCGGAAGTGACGCTGACCAACGGCAGCGGTTCCTGCCGCGACACGGGCTGGCTGATGGTGCAGACGCTGCGCCACTTGGGCTTGGCGGCGCGCTTCGTTTCCGGCTATCTGATCCAGCTGACGCCCGACGTGAAGTCGCTCGACGGCCCCAGCGGCGCAGAGACCGACTTCACCGACCTTCACGCCTGGTGCGAGGTCTTCTTGCCGGGTGCCGGCTGGATCGGTTTCGACCCCACATCGGGCCTGCTGGCCGGCGAAGGCCACATCCCCGTGGCCTGCACGCCCGAGCCCAGCACAGCCGCGCCCATCAGCGGCGCGGTGGACGAGTGCGAGGTCGAATTCGAACACCACATGGCGGTGACGCGGGTCTACGAATCGCCGCGTGTCACGCTGCCCTACACCGACGAGCAATGGCAGGCCATCGTCGACCTGGGCCATGCCGTGGACGGCCGGCTGTTGGCCCAGGACGTGCGCCTGACCATGGGCGGCGAACCCACCTTCGTGGCCGTGGCTGACCGCGACGAGCCTGAATGGAACACCGACGCCCTGGGCCCCACCAAACGCGGCCTGGCCACCGAACTGGTGCACCGCCTGATGGCCCAGTACGGCAAGGGCGGCTTTCTGCACTTCGGCCAGGGCAAGTGGTACCCCGGCGAGCAATTGCCGCGCTGGGCGCTGACCATAGGCTGGCTGGCTGACGGCCAGCCGATCTGGAGCGACCCGACCCTTTTTGCCGACGAGCGCGACGAGCACCATTACACCGCCGCCGACGCGCAGAACTTCACCTACACGCTGACCCGCCGCTTGGGCCTGGACACGAAGTTCGTGCTGCCCGGCTTCGAGGACACCTGGTACTACCTGTGGCGCGAACGCCGCCTGCCGGTCAACGTCGACCCCTTCGATGCCCGGCTGGACGACGAACTGGAACGTGCCCGTCTGCGCCGCGTTTTCACCCAGGGCCTGGGCGCCACCGTGGGCTATTTGCTGCCGCTGAAACGCGAATGGCAGGTCGGCATGGCCGGGCCTTCGTGGATGACCGGGCCGTGGTTCCTGCGTGAAGAGCGCCTCTACCTGATGCCCGGCGATTCACCGATGGGCCTGCGCCTGCCGCTGGATTCACAAGCCTGGGCCGCCAAGGGCGACCGCCCGCAGCTGCTGACGCAGGACCCGTTTGCCTCGCTGGCGCCCTTGCCCGCGCCGGCTGCGCTGCGCATGCAGCAGGCGGCACGGGGTGGCAGCAGCAGCAGCCCGATTGAAAGCCGGACCAGCCCGCCCGCCGGGCCGGGTGTGCCGCGCATGGCCACCACCGCCCATGAACCCGAATACGCCTTCAAGCGCGACCCGCTGGCGGTGCCGGCGCGCTTCGAGTCGGCCGGTGAACTGACCCGCACCGCGCTGTGCGTGGAAGTGCGCGACCCGCAGCGCGCCAACGGCCCGAAAGCCGAAAAAGCGGCCGAGGCCAAGCAGGGTGGCAAGAGTGGCGTGCTCTACATCTTCATGCCGCCGTTGAAGTTCCTGGAGGACTACCTGGAATTGCTGGCGGCCATTGAAGCCACGGCGGCCGAACTGAAGGTCAAGATCGTCCTCGAAGGCTATGGCCCGCCGCGCGACCCGCGTTTGAAGCAGCTGTCGGTGACACCTGACCCGGGCGTCATCGAGGTCAACATCCACCCGGCCAGCAACTGGACCGACCTGGTCCAGCACACCGAATTCCTTTACGACGCGGCCCACCACACGCGCCTGTCGGCCGAGAAGTTCATGCTCGACGGCCGCCACACCGGCACCGGCGGCGGCAACCACTTCGTGCTGGGCGGCGCCAGCACCGCCGACAGCCCCTTCCTGCGCCGCCCCGACCTGCTGGCCAGCCTGATCACCTACTGGCACAACCACCCCGCGCTGAGCTATTTGTTCAGCGGCATGTTCATCGGCCCGACCAGCCAGGCGCCGCGTTTCGACGAGGCGCGGGGCGACCAGGTCTATGAAGTCGAGATCGGCCTGAATGAGCTGGAACGCACCCAGGCCGCTTACGGCAAGACCGCCGACGGCGCCCCGGTTTCCGGGGCCGTGCCGCCGTGGGTCATCGACCGCGCGCTGCGCAACCTGCTGGTCGACGTGACCGGCAACACCCACCGCAGCGAGTTCTGCATCGACAAGCTCTACTCGCCCGACGGCCCCACTGGCCGCCTGGGTTTGCTGGAACTGCGCGCCTTCGAAATGCCGCCGCACGCCCGCATGAGCCTGTCGCAGCAACTGCTGTTGCGCGCGCTGGTGGCCTGGTTCTGGAAGACGCCGTATCAAGGCCGTGGCGCCACCCGCCTGACGCGCTGGGGCACCGGTCTGCACGACCGCTTCCTGCTGCCCAGCTTCGTGCAGATGGACTTCCACGACGTGCTGGCCGACCTGAACCAGGCCGGCTTTGCCTTCCAGCCCGAGTGGTTCGCGCCGCACTTCGCCTTCCGCTTCCCGCTGATCGGCGAACTGGCCACCGAGGGCATCGAACTGACGCTGCACAGCGCGCTGGAACCCTGGCATGTGCTGGGCGAAGAAGGCTCGCCGGGCGGCACGGCACGCTATGTCGATTCGTCGCTGGAACGGCTGGAACTGAAGGTCACCGGGCTGAACGGCAACCGCCACGTCATCACCGTCAACGGCCGCGCCCTGCCGCTGCAGCCCACCGGCCGGGTCGGTGAATTCGTCTGCGGCGTGCGCTACCGCGCCTGGCAGCCGCCGTCGGCCCTGCACCCGACGATCAAGGTCCACGTGCCGTTGACTTTCGACGTCGTCGACACCTGGAACCAGCGCAGCCTGGGCGGCTGCCGCTACCACGTGGCCCATCCGGGCGGGCGCGGCAGTGACACCTTCCCGGTGAACTCCTACGAGGCCGAAAGCCGCCGCCTGTCGCGCTTCTTCCGCTTCGGCCACACGCCGGGCGTGATGAACGTGAAAGCCGCGCGGCCCGGCCTGGAGCATCCGTTCACCATCGACCTGCGCGTGTGATGATTCGCAGGCATGTCGCAGTCCCAGTTCCAGTCCCAGAGCCAGCTGCCCTTCGAGGCCGCGCCAGCCGCATCGACGGCGGCTGAGCACGCCCTGCTCAGCCGGGCGGCCTCGCCCGAGGCGGGCGTCTGGGACGAACTGCGCGGCGACCACGGCGCCCTGCGGCCGGCCTGGCGCGGTTTCGCGCGCAGCCTGCCAGCCGCGCCGGGCGAACAAGACACCGCCGCCGACCTGGACCGCCGCGTCGCCCAGGTGGCGCAACGCATCCGGCTGGACGGCGTCACGCACAACGTCTTCAGCGACAAGCCCGAAGCCGGCCCGGCATCGCGCCCCTGGTCACTGGAACTGCTGCCCCTGCTGATCGAGGCGGCCGACTGGGCCAACATCGAGGCGGGCGTCATCCAGCGCGCCGAGTTGCTGCAGACCATGCTGGCCGACCTCTACGGCCCGCAGCGGCTGCTGCACGAAGGCCTGCTGCCGCCGGCCCTGCTGCTGCGCCACCCCGGCTGGTTGCGGCCGATGGTGGGCGTGCAGCCGCCGCCGGGGCCGGGCGGCAGTGCCGGGCTGCGGTTGTTCATCGTGGCCTTCGACCTGGCGCGCGGCCCCGACGGCCGCTGGTGGCAGGTGGCGCAGCGCACGCAGGGGCCATCGGGCCTGGGCTATGTGCTGCACAACCGGCTGGTCATCGCCCGGCAGTTCCCCGACGCCTTCCGCGAGTTGCGCGTGCAGCGCATCGCCAGCAGCTACCGTCGGCTGCTGGACACACTGGAAGCCAGCGCCGCCGAGGTGGCCCGCGGCATGGGCCACGGCACGCCGCGCGTGGTGCTGCTGACCCCCGGGCCCTACAGCGAAACCTATTTCGAACACGCCTACCTGGCGCGCTACCTGGGTGTGCCGCTGGTGGAAGGCGGCGACCTGACGGTGCGCGGCGAACGCCTGTACCTGAAGACCGTCGAAGGCCTGGAGCCCGTGCACGGCGTGCTGCGCCGGCTGGACGACGACTGGTGCGACCCGCTGGAACTGCGGCCCGACAGCAGCCTGGGCGTGCCCGGCCTGCTGCAGGCCGCACGGGCCGGCACGGTGGTCATGG
>JAYVBO010000739.1:0-4898 GCA_043750435.1 Betaproteobacteria bacterium
AATTCAAGGGTGTCACGCATGGCCATTTGGGGGCTCAATCCTTTCGGGGCACCAGGGCCATCGTGCCCGAGGCTTTCATCACCAACGTACGCTGGCCCAGTGACTCGGCGTAGACCTCGGCTTCGGTGAAGCTCAGCCGCAGGCCAGCCTTGATGACCACAGCCTCACAGACCAGACGCTCACCTTTCGCGGGGCGCAGCAAGCTGGTCTTCAGCTCGGCGGTGATGACCCAGTGGCTGTCGGGCGCCTGGGTCTGTGCGGCTGCACCCATGCTGTGGTCGGCCATCGTCGCCATCACGCCGGCATGCACTTGACCGGTGTGTTGGAAATGACGGGGCTGTATGGGCAACACAGTGGTTACGCGGCCTTCGGCCACGGCGACCGGTTCCACCCCCAGATCAACCATGAAAGGCGCTGCCTGGAAGAAGCCGCGCACGGTGGGCAGATCGATCTGCATGCGGCGCGTCCCGGGTACCGGCGGCGTGTTCAGAGCACTTCGAAGATGGCCGCCGCGCCCATGCCGCCGCCGATGCACATGGTCACGCAGACGCGCTTGGCGCCGCGCCGCTTGCCTTCGATCAGCGCGTGGCCGGTCAGGCGCTGGCCGCTGACGCCGTAGGGGTGGCCCACCGCGATGGCGCCGCCGTTGACATTCAACCTGTCCATCGGGATGCCCAGCGTGTCGGCGCAGTACAGCACCTGCACGGCGAAGGCTTCGTTCAATTCCCACAGGTCGATGTCGGCCACCGTCAGACCCAGCCGCTTGAGCACCTTGGGCACCGCGAAGACGGGACCTATGCCCATTTCGTCGGGCTCGCAACCGGCCACCGCAAAGCCCAAGAAGCGGCCGATGGGCTTCAGCCCTTTGCGTTCGGCCACGGTCTCGTGCATCAGCACGCAGGCCCCGGCGCCGTCGCTGAACTGGCTGGCGTTGCCGGCGCTGATCAGGCCGCCCGGCAGGGCCGAGCGCAGGTTGCAGATGCCTTCGTAGGTGGTGCCGGCGCGTATGCCTTCGTCGTTGCTGACGCTGACTTCCTTGCTGCGCAAACCCATCACCGGGTCGACCACGCCGGCCGTCACCGTGATGGGCGCGATCTCGGCCTTGAACAGGCCGGCTTCCAGCGCGGCAGCGGCCCTTTGCTGGCTGCCGGCGCCGTAGTGGTCCATGCGTTCACGGCCGATGCCGTAGCGCTTGGCCACCTGTTCGGCGGTCTGCAGCATGTTCCAGTAGATCTCGGGCTTGTTGGCCTTCAACCAGCTGTCTTGCAGCATGTGGGTGTTGGCCTCTTGCTGCACGCAGCTGATGCTCTCGACGCCACCGCCGATGTAGATGTCGCCCTCGCCCGCGATGATGCGTTGCGCGGCCAGCGCGATGGTCTGCAGGCCGCTGCTGCAGAAGCGGTTCACCGTCATGCCGCTGGTGGTGATGGGCAAGCCCGCGCGCAGCACGATCTGACGCGCGATGTTGCTGCCGGTGGCGCCTTCGGGCGTGGCGCAACCCATGATGACGTCATCCACCTCGCCGCCTTCGATGCCGGCGCGTTCGACGGCGGCCTTCACCGCGTGGCCGCCCAGCGTGGCGCCGTGGGTCATGTTGAAGGCGCCCTTCCAGCTCTTGCAAAGCGGCGTGCGGGCGGTAGAGACGATGACAGCTTGGGTCATGGCGGGCGTCCTTGTGGGTCAGCGGGGAAGAAGAAAATCAGCGTGCTGATTGCTCAAGCAGGCGGTGATAGAAACGAGTCATGTCGACCAGTTGCGCGCCCGAGATGCGCTCATTGGTACCGTGCACGCGCGCCAGGTCTTCGGGCTTGAAACGGACGGGCATGAAGCGGTAAACGTCGTCGGCCAGGTCCTGGAAATGGCGCGAGTCGGTGCCCGCCAGCACCAGGCCGGGGGTGACCACGCTGTCGGGGAAGACCTCGCGCACGGTGCGCTCGATCAGGCGGTAGCTGTCGCTGCTGGGGGATGAAACCTTGGACGCTTCAGCGGCCGTGCCCAGCACCTGCACGCTGATGCGCTCGTCGGCCACCACGCGCTGCACATGGGCCTGCACGCTGGTCAGCGTGTCGCCCGGCAGGATGCGCAGGTTCACCACCGCCTCGGCCTTGCCGGGCAGCACGTTTTCCTTGTTGCCGGCGTTGACGATGGTCAGCGCGGTGGTGGTGCGCAGCATGGCGTTGGTGGCGGCACCCTTCTCCAGCATCTTCTCGACCACGGGCCTGAACAGCCACAGGTTGGACATGGCCAGGCGCTGGCCGAATGGCAGTTCGGGCGCCAGGGTGCTGAACATCGCAGACGCCACACCCTGGATGCCGCCGGGCATGCGCTGCTGGTCCAGCCGCGTCAGCGCCGCACTGAGCATGCCGATGGCGCTTTGCCCCGCAGCCGGCGGCGTGGATGAATGGCCGGGTGGCGCCTGGGCCGTCAGGCGCAGGCTGACGCTGCCTTTTTCCGCCAGGCCGATCAGGGCCAGCGGCCGGGCCACGCCGGGCAAGATGCCTTCGGTGACGGCCAGGCCTTCGTCCAGCACATAAGCCAGCTTCACGCCCCGCTGTTTCAGCAAGGCCACCACGCGCACGGCGCCCTGCTGGCCGCCGACTTCTTCGTCATGGCCGAAGACCAGGTAGACGGTGCGGCGCGGCTTGTAGCCGAACTGAATCAAAGCCTCCACCGCTTCCAGTTGGGTGATGAGGTTGCTCTTGTCGTCCAAGGTGCCTCGGCCCCAGACCATGCCGTCGGCCACGTCGCCGGCGAAGGGCGGGTGCTGCCACAGCGATTCGGTACCGGGCGCCACGGGCACCACGTCCTGGTGGGCCAGCAGCGCGAAACCCGGGGCTTCGGCGTCGCTGCCGCGCCAGGTGTAGAGCAGGCTGTGCGCGCCCACCACTTCGCGTTCCAGCGTGAGATGCACCAGCGGATAGCGGCTGCGCAGGTGCGCGTGCAGGGCCTCGAAGGCTGCAACCTGGCCGCTGGGGTCGAGCAGACCGCTGACTGTTTTGGCGCGCACCGCGATGGCCATGGACTCGACCACCCGCGCCTGATCAACCGCCAGCGGCGGCAGCGCCGGCACGCTCACCTGCCGCGAGCCCTGGCGCAGCGTGTTGCCCGCCAGCACGGTGGCCAGCAACAGCAGCAAAACCAGCAGGCCTATGAGCAGGCGCTTGATCATGGTCAGGGCGAAGACCGCGTCGGTCGCAGCGTCAGGTGAAGCTCTTGCCTTCTGCCGCCAGCTTGGCCAGCAGCGGCGCGGGCTGCCAGAAGCTGGCGTCGTCCAGCGGGTTGGCGGCGAACTTCTTCATGGTCTGCACCACGTTGTACAGGCCCACCTGGTCGGCGTAGCACATGGGCCCGCCACGGAACAGCGGGAAGCCGTAGCCCGTGAGGTAGACCATGTCGATGTCGCTGGCCTTGCTGGCGATGCCCTCTTGCAGGATCTTCGCGCCTTCGTTGACCAGGGCAAAGACCAGGCGGTGGACGATCTCGTCGTCGCTGATCTTGCGCGTGGTGATGCCCAGGCTGGCACGGTGCTTCTCGATCATCTCGACGACCAGCTTCGACGGGATGGCGTCGCGCTTGCCGGTTGCGTAGTCGTACCAACCCGCTTGGGTTTTTTGCCCGTAGCGGCCCATCTCACACAACAGGTCGGCGGTCTTGCTGTAGCGCATGCCGGGCTTGTCGATGTAGCGCCGCTTGCGGATCGCCCAGCCGATGTCGTTACCCGCCAGGTCGCCCATGCGGAAAGGCCCCATCGCGAAGCCGAACTTCTCGACGGCCTTGTCGACCTGCTCCGGCGTGGCGCCTTCCTCGATCAGGAAACCGGCCTGGCGGCTGTACTGCTCGATCATGCGGTTGCCGATGAAACCGTCGCACACGCCGCTGACCACGCTGGTCTTCTTGATCTTCTTGCCCAGGGCCATCACGGTGGCCAGCACATCTTTCGCAGTCTTCTCGCCGCGCACCACTTCCAGCAGCTTCATCACGTTGGCCGGGCTGAAGAAATGGGTGCCGACGACGTCTTGCGGGCGCTTGGTGAAAGCAGCAATGGCGTTCACGTCCAGCGTGCTGGTGTTGCTGGCCAGGATGGCGCCGGGCTTCATCACCTCGTCCAGCGTGCGGAAGACTTTTTCCTTCACGCCCATCTCTTCGAACACGGCTTCGATGACCATGTCGGCGCTGCCGATGTCGGCATAGTTCAGCGTGGTGCTCAGCAGCGCCATGCGGGCGTCGAGCTTGTCCTGCTTCAGCTTGCCGCGCTTGACCTGCGCTTCGTAGTTCTTGCGGATGGTGGCCACGCCACGGTCCAGCGCGTCTTGCTTCATTTCCAGCATAACCACCGGTATGCCGGCGTTGAGAAAGTTCATGCTGATGCCGCCACCCATGGTGCCGGCGCCGATGACGGCGATTTTTTCGATCTTGCGCTGCGGCGTGCCCTCGGGCACGTCAGGAATCTTGCTGGCCGCACGTTCACCGAAGAAAGCATGGCGCAGGGCCTTGCATTCGGGCGTGAGCATCAAGGCCTGGAAGATGACACGTTCAAGAGCCATGCCGTCTTCGAACTTGAGCTTGAGCGCGCCAGCCACCGCGTCCACGCACTTCACCGGCGCGGGGAAATTCTTCGCCATGCCTTTGACCATGTTGCGGGCGAAGCCAATGTAGGCGTCGGGGTTGGGGTGCGACAGCTTCAGGTCGCGCACACGCGGCAGCGGTCGAACGGCTGCCACTTCCTGCGCGTAGGCCACGGCGCCGTCCAGCAACGGGCCTTCGATGATCTTGTTGAACAGCTTCTGGCCGTGCACTTGCGCCAGCAGCTCGCTGTTGACCGGCTCCCCGGCGACGATCATGTTCAGCGCGGGCTCTACACCCAGCGCGCGCGGCAGACGCTGCGTGCCACCGGCACC
>JAYVBO010000740.1:0-2101 GCA_043750435.1 Betaproteobacteria bacterium
GGCGCGGAAGGGCAGCAGTTCGGCCGGCGACATGCTCAGTAGCTGGGTCACGGCGTCAGCGGCGCGCTGCAATTGCTGCAGGTCGCTGGGGTCGTGCGCGTCAGCCAGGCGCTGGCTGTGGAAGTGGTGCAGCACGGCGTGCAGCCAGGTGCCGTAGTCGCGCTTGGCCAGACCGCTGGCCATCTCTTCGGCCTCGTCCAGGCGGAGCACGGCGCGCGAAAAGAAACGGTAGGGGCAGTCGCGCAGCGCTTCCAGTCGGCTGGCGCTCAAGGTCGCGGGCAAGGCCGCTGCGGCGGTGGGCAGCGGCCGGGCGACCGCGTGGCGCGTCACCTCGCGCAGCGCGGGCCGCCAGTCGCTGGCAGGCCAGGCGGGTGCGCCCGGCGGCGCGACCCGGCCACGGGCCAGCAGCAGCCATTCGACATCCGGGCTTTCGGCCAACGGCTCGTCGCCGTCGCGCCGCCGGCGCAGCAGCAGCACCCGGGGCGCGCGCAGCAATTGGGCCAGCGCCAGCCGGCGTTGCGCGCGGCGCGCGGCGCCATGGTCCAGGCCCAGCGCTTGCGCCAGCGCGTCGCTGATCAGCGTGGGCTGCGGCTCGCTCGCGCCCAGTCGAACGTGGTCGGCGCCGGGCACCACCAGTTGCTCGAAGGGCCGGCCGAATGCGCGCGACAGCGGCGTCAGCACCACCTGCGCACCGGGGTCGGGCAAAGGCAGGAAAGGCTGCTGTTCCAGCGTCGCTTCGACCCAGGCGATGAAGCCCGGCAGGTCCGCGCGCCATTGCTGTGCGGCGGGCAACCAGGCGGCACCCGCCGTCCAGCCCAGCGCAGCGAGCACCTGCGCGCCGGCGTCGTCTTCCAGCCAGCGCTCGTAACTGCCGCCCACTTCAAGCCGATCGCGCAAAACCGCCAGCCAATCGGCCAGCGTGCGCTGGCGTTCGGCCTGCAGCGGCTGCAGGTGTTCACGCGCGGCGGCCCACAGCCGTTCAGCGGCGTCGCGACCCTGCACGCCCGGGCGTTCGCGCCACAGGGCTTCCAGTGCGTTCAGCGCGGCGGGCTGCGCCATCGGCCAGGTCTTCAGCCAGTCCAACTGGTCGTCAGGCCCGGCTGACGGCAAGGCCGCGCGCAACACGGCCACCACGGCCGCCGCCGCGCGGGTGGTGGCCAGCAGCCAGCCGGTTTCGTCGATCAGTGGCACGGCAGCCCGCGCCAGCAGCGCCCGCACGCGGCGCACCGATTCCCGGTCCAGCGCCACCAGCGCCACCGGCGCGCGGCCGGCGTTCAGGGCGTCGATGACGGCGGCGGCGGCGGCCTGCGCTTCGGCTTCGAAGTCCTCGCACAGCAAGCGTTCGACCTGCGCGTCGGCAGCGACTTCGCTGTAGGGATCGTCATCAGGCGGGTCGGCCAGCAGCAGCAAGGAGGGCGTGCCGGCGTGGCCCAGCAACGCTTCGGCCATGGGCTCGGGCCCGCCCAGCCGCAGCACCACCCAGGCCGAGGGGCGGTGCTCGAACAGGCGGTCGCTGGCCGCTGGCCCGGTCGAGGCGGCCCATTCAACAGCCACGCGCAACAGCAGCCCTTCGGTGGCGGCCGGGCCAGCGGCAGCGGGCAAGGCGGCGCGCACGGCCGACCAGAAATCGTCACGCGCTACAGGCGCACGCTGCAGCGCGGCGCTGCGCAGGGCCTGCGCGGCGTCGACCACGCTGGCCACGATGCGCGCAAAGCCCGCCGGGTCACGCCCCGCCCATTCAGCGCCCCAGGGCAGGCCGCGCAACAACAGGCTGGCGCTCAGCGCGTCCAGCGTGCCGTCGCCGCTGCACAGGCCGGGCGTGTGGGCCAGCGGCGGGCCCAGCGTGGCGGCCAGCGTCAGCGGGGTCTCCACACGCGGCTGCCAGCCACCCAGGGCGGCCCAGGCGGCGCGCGCCGGGGCCATCAGCGCGGCATAGGGCACCAGCAGCACGGCGTCACGCGGGGCCAAGCCTTGTTGCGCCAGCCAGGCTTGCGCACGCACGGCGGCGGCCTGCCACAAACCGGCCACCGGCACACCTGTAGGCAGCGAGATTTGTTCTATGGTCACGATGAAGAGAATGCGCCCGGCCCCAACCAGTTGG
>JAYVBO010000741.1:0-4896 GCA_043750435.1 Betaproteobacteria bacterium
AAGCTGCCCGCCACGGTGGGCACTTTGAAGAATGCGGCCGGCTTGGCGGTGTCCAGTTCGTCCTTGCTGACGGGCAAGAAGGGCCCCAGCAATCTGACCTTGGCGCCGCGCACGCCGCTGAATCTGTCCATCACCAAAGGTCGCGCTTTCGCCAGCGTTACCGTGCCCCTGCCCGAGTTGAAGGAGTTGGGCCGCGCCCACGAGGCCACCATCAACGACATGGTGCTGATGCTGTGCAGCAGCGCGCTGCGCCGCTACTACGCCAAACGCAAGCTGCTGCCGCGCAAGAGCCTGGTCGCGGCGGTGCCGATTTCGCTGCGCGCCAAGGGCGACACCACGGCCGACAACCAGGCCTCGATGAGCTTCATCAGCCTGGGCACGAATGTGTCCGACCCGAAAAAGCGGCTGGCCCATATCAAGGCCGCTTCAACGGCGATGAAGTCCAGCATGGGCAGCCTGAAGAGCATCCTGCCGACGGACTTTCCGTCGCTGGGCGTGCCCTGGCTGATCGAGGCGGCCACGGCGCTCTACGGCAAGGCCCGAGTCGCCGACCGGATTCCGCAGGTGGCCAATGTCGTGATCAGCAATGTGCCCGGTCCGGCGCTGCCGCTGTACATGGCCGGCGCGCGCATGGTCACCAACTACCCAACGTCCATCATCGTGCACGGCATGGCGCTGAACATCACGGTGCAAAGCTACGACAAGTCGCTGGACTTCGGCCTGATGGCCGACGCGCAGGCCATGCCCGATGTGCGTGAGTTGGCCGACGCCATCGCCATCGCCTTCGACGACCTGCGCGCCATGACACGGCCCGGTGAACCCGAGACGGACGACCTGCCGGAGGAAGGCCTGGTCAGCAGGACCACGAAGCGGCTGGCGGGTGGCCTCACCAGCGCGGTCACCAGCGCGGTCACCAGCGCGGTCACAAGCGCGGTCACAAGCGCGATGACGGGCATGGTTGGCAAGGCGGCCAAAGCGGCCGTGACGACCGCAACTAGGGCGGCCGCTCCAAAGGCGCGTCGCCGCGCTGGCTAACATGGCCGCATGAGTTTTCGACCACGCCCTGTGCTGTCGCACGCGGATATCACCGCCCCTGGCGCCTGGCTGATGTTGCTGGAGGCTCGGGCGCCCTGGGAATACGCCGCCATGCTGGCCGCCGCGCCCTGGCTGAAGAAGCTGCCCATGGGCGACGGCCACCCGGTCATCGTCTTCCCCGGCCTGGGGGCTTCCGACCTGACGACCACCCCGCTGCGCAACTTCCTGCGTGACCGTGGCTACACGCCCTACCCCTGGCAGCAGGGCTTCAACTTCGGCCCCAAGCACGGCGTGCTGGACCGCTGCCGCGAACAGCTGCTGCAGGTGGCCGCGAAACACCGCCAGCGCGTCAGCCTGATCGGCTGGAGCCTGGGCGGTCTCTACGCCCGCGAACTGGCCAAGGAACAGCCCGAACACACGCGCTGTGTCATCACCCTAGGCACGCCCTTCACCGGCCACCCGCGCGCCACCAATGCCTGGCGCTTTTACGAAATGGTCAGCGGCCTGGCGGTTCACGACAACGCGGCCCTGATCGAACAAATCCGCGAGGCGCCGGCATGCCCCACCACGTCCATCTACAGCAAGACCGACGGCGTGGTGGCCTGGCAGTGCAGCATCAACCCGGCCGCCCCGCACACCGAGAACATCGAAGTCCACGCCAGCCACATCGGCATGGGCATGAACCCGCTGGCCTTGTACGCCGTGGCCGACAGACTGGCGCAAGACCCTCAGGACTGGCAGCGCTTTGACGTGAAGGGCGCGCGGCGCTGGTTCTACAAGGTCACCCACCACTCGCCGCTGCAAGCCGCCATGCAGGCCAGCACGCGGGACTGAACGGCATGCAGATCGCCGCCAACGGCCTGGGCATCGAAGTGGACGACCAGGGCCCTGCCAACGGCGAGCCGCTGCTGTTGATCATGGGCCTGGGCATGCAGCTGATCACCTGGCCGCAGGAACTGGTTCAGTTGCTGATCAGCCGTGGCTTCCGCGTGCTGCGCATGGACAACCGCGACGCCGGCCTGAGTGCCGGCTTCGACCACCTGAGCAAGCCGGCCATCGCATCGGCCGCCCTGCGCTACGCCCTTCACCTGGCCGTGTCGGCGCCCTACACGCTGGGCGATATGGCGAAGGACGCCGTGGGCGTGCTGGACGCCCTGGGTATCCGGCGTGCGCACATCTGCGGCGCGTCGCTAGGCGGCATGGTGGCCCAGCACGTGGCGGCTGAACACGCTGACCGCGTGAAGAGCCTGACGCTGATCATGACCACCACCGGTGCGCGCGGTCTGCCGCAGCCTTCATGGCGCGTGCGCGGTGCCCTGCTGACGCGACCGCAGGGCAGGGGCACCGAAGCTGTCGTCCAGCACCTTGAAGCGCTGATGGGGCTGATCGGCAGCCCGGCCTACCCGCCCGAACGCCAGGCCCTGCGCACGCGCCTGCAAGCCGCCACCGAGCGTGCCTACCGGCCCGCCGGCACGGCGCGCCAACTGCTGGCCGTGGCGGCCGACGGCGACCGCACGCCGCTGCTGGCGCGCATCACCGCGCCCACCCGGGTCATCCACGGCGAGGCCGACGTGCTGGTGCCGGTGGCAGCCGGGCGCGATCTGGCCGCGCGCATCGCGGGTGCTGAGTCCGACTTCATCCCCGGCATGGGCCACGATCTGCCGGCGCAACTGCTGCCTCGCCTGGCCGATGGCATCGCGCTGAACGCGCGCCGCGCCCCATGAAGCGCGGGGCCGAATCCCGACCGCGCTGAAGGGCGGCACAATCCGCGCCTTTCATGAGCGCCCTGGGCGCGCCCGACTCCCTGCCCACCATGTCTGACACCGACACCAGCCTCGAATACGGCATGCGCCTGGCGCTGGACCAGGCGCAGAACGCCTGGCTGGTGGGCGAGGTGCCGGTGGGCGCGGTGATCCTGCGTGACGGCAAGGTGGTGGCCACCGGCTACAACCGGCCCATCACCACCCACGACCCCACGGCGCATGCCGAAATCGTGGCCCTGCGCCACGCCAGCGCGCTGCTGGAAAACTACCGCCTGCCCGAGTGCGAGCTCTACGTGACGCTCGAGCCCTGCGCCATGTGCGCCATGGCCCTGATGCACGCCCGCTTCAAGCGCGTGGTCTTCGGCGCCAGCGACCCCAAGACCGGCGCGGCCGGATCGGTGCTGAACCTCTTCGGCGAGCCGCGTTTGAACCACCACACTGAAGCCGTTGGCGGCGTGCTGGCCGAGCCCTGCGGACAGTTGCTGCGCGACTTCTTCGCCGAGCGGCGCGCCCAACAGCGGGCCGAACGCCAGCCGGCTGAAGCGCCCGCCGAAGCGCGGCCCGACACGGATGCCGATGCCGCCGAAGCCATCCCCGTGGGCGTGGCCGTTGAACTGCCCGCCGGCCATTTGCCACCCCCCGAAAGCGAAGCCGTCGCATGAGCACCTTGCCTTCCATGACGCTGTACACGCCCGCCGGCGTGGTGCCGCAAGCCGCGCCGCTGCGCCTGGCCCTCAAACGACTACAAGCCCTGGGCTTTGACGCCAGCCTGGACGAGGCCGCGCTGGCCCGCAGCCAACGCTTCGGTGGCGACGACGACAGCCGGCTGGCGGCCGTGCACCGCGTGGCGCGCGCCGCGCCGTCCATCGCCATGGCCACGCGCGGCGGCTACGGCCTGACGCGGCTGCTGGACCGCATCGACTGGAAGCTGCTGGCGCGCAGCGTGGCGCAAGGCACGCGCTGGGTGGGCTACAGCGACCTGACCGCACTGCAGATGGGCCTGCTGGCCCACACCGGCGCGGGCAGCTGGCACGGCCCGATGGCGCTGGACGACTTCAGCCGCAGTGAAGCCGCTGGCGGTGTCGATGAAGTCACGCGCGACTGTTTCGCCGAAGCCATGGGCGGGGAGCTGGAAGCGGTGGGCTTTCGCACCGAAGCCGGCTTCGACGGTGTGGCCGCGCGCGGCACGCTGTGGGGCGGCAATCTGACGATGCTGTGTTCGCTGCTGGGTACCCAGCATTGGCCCGAAGTGAAGGGCGGCATCCTGTTCGTCGAGGACGTCAACGAGCACCCCTACCGCGTCGAGCGCAACCTGCTGCAGCTGCACCAGGCCGGCGTGCTGGCGCGCCAGAAGGCCGTCCTGCTGGGCGCCTTCAGCGCCTGGAAGCGAACGCCGCTGGACCGCGGCTACACGCTGAAAACGGCGGTCACGCATTTGCGCAGTGTGCTGAAGCCGCCGGTGCTGACCGGCCTGCCTTTCGGCCATGTGCCGACCAAGGTCACGCTGCCCCTGGGGCGGCGGGTTGAACTGCTGGTGGACGGGCGCAATGTGCTCATCGGCTGGTAGGCGCCACGGCCTTGAATTTCGAACACCAACCGGCGCCTAGAATGATTTTTTCTGGCGCATTGCCGGGAGGCCGCTTGCGCGCACCGATCTCGACAGGGCAGACAATGAACCCGGCAGGGCAGGGCGCGCGGCGTGGACGCTGGGCCGGGTTGCTGGCCGCCTGCGCAGCGCTGCTACTGAGTGCCTGCAACAACAACCCCTGGCCTGACGACGCGGCTGCGTCCAACACGCTGTTCACGGCAGCCAAAGACAGCTCGCCGCGCCACCTGGACCCGACCGCGTCCTACTGGAGCAACGAGACCCCCTACACGCTGTCCATCTACGAGCCGCCCTACGGCTACCACTACCTGAAGCGGCCCATCGAACTGGTGGCCAAATCGGCGGTGGAAGTGGCCAAGCCGCGTTACCTGGACAAGAACGGCCAGCCTTTGCCGGACGACGCGCCCGCAGAAGCCGTGGCCGAAAGCGTTTACGACGTGCGCATCAAGCCCGGCATCCTGTACCAGCCGCACCCGGCCTTCGCCAAAGACG
>JAYVBO010000742.1:0-2100 GCA_043750435.1 Betaproteobacteria bacterium
CGCGCCGGAATTCAGCCGTGCGGACGCGGCGGGCCACGTCGAAACGTCGGTGCCCGCCGCCGCCGACTGGTGGCCCGAATGTGCCGGCCTGGCCGACCCCGCCGAACTGCTGCACCGCGCGCCGTTGATGCAAGACCTTGACCAACTGGCCCGTCAGCTGGGTGCCACCGGCAAGGCCAAGGCCACGGCCGCTGCCGACCGCTTGCGCGCGGCGTTGGAAGAGGCTGACGCCGCTGTCGCTTACGACATGGCCTGGGCGGCCTTGTTCACCGACAAGGGCGATCCGCGCAAGCAGTTGGGCGACACGCCGCTGCAACTGGTCGTGCTGGACGCTCTGCAGCGCGTGCGCGACATGCGCCTGCAGCAGCAGGCCCACGAAGACCAGTTGCAGATGCTGGGCCTGACCCGCGTGCTGCTGGCCGAATACGCCGAACTGAAGCGCCGCAGCGGCCTGGTTGACATGGCCGACCTGGAGCGCGTGGCCGAGGCCTTGCTGGGCGACAGCGAGATCGCCGGCTGGGTGCAGGAAAGGCTGGACCAGCGCCTGCGCCACGTGCTGATCGACGAATTCCAGGACACCAGCCCGCTGCAGTGGCAGGTGCTGCACGCCTGGTTGTCGGCCTACGCCGGGGCCGGCGGCGGGGCCAGCGGGCAGCGGCCGCCGGCGCTTTTCATCGTCGGCGACCCCAAGCAAAGCATCTACCGTTTTCGCGGCGCCGAGCCGCGTGTGTTCACCGCCGCGCGCGACTTCGTGTTGAGCGGGCTGGACGGCGCGCTGCTGCAATGCGACCACACCCGGCGCAACGCGCCCGTGGTCATCGACGCGCTGAACCAGGTGTTCGAAGACGCCGCGCGGCTGGACGGCTGGGGGCCTTATCGCGCCCACACCACCGACTCGGCCGCCCACGGTTCGGTCTGCCGTTTGCCGGGCGTGATGCGGCCGGCGCGGGCCGCGAAGACTTCGGCCGACGGCGTCTGGCGCGATTCACTGACCCAGGCCCGCAGTGAAGCCGAACTGCATCTGCGCGCCGCCGAAGCGGGGCAGGTGGCCGCCGCCGTGGCCGACCTCATCCACCAGGCCGGTTTGAAGCCGGGCGACATCATGGTGCTGGCCCGCAAGCGCGCCACGCTGGGCCTGGTGGCCGACGCGCTGGCCCAGCAAGACGTGCCGCATGTGGTGGCCGAACACCTGGCGCTGCACGAATCGCCCGAGGCGCTGGACCTGCTGGCGGTGCTGGATGTGCTGGCCTCGCCGGGGCACGATCTGTCGTTGGCGCGGGCCCTGAAGAGCCCGCTGTTCGGCGCCAGCGACGACGACCTGCTGTGGCTGTCGCAAGCCGCGCGGGGCGACGGCCGCGCCGTGACCTGGCGCGGCGCGCTGCTGTCGGCACCGCAGTTGCCCAGCCCGGCCTTGCTGCATGCGCAAACGCTGATGCAGGGCTGGCTGGCGGTGGCCGACAGCCTGCCGCCGCACGACCTGCTGGACCGCATCGTGCACCAGGCCGACGTGCTGGCGCGGCTGGCTGCGGCGGTGCCGCCGGCACGCTGCGCGGCCGCGCTGCACGCGGTGCATGCGCTGCTGGCGGCGGCGCTGTCGCAGCAGGGCGGACGCTACCTCAGCCTGTACGGCTTTGTGCGTGCGCTGCGTGCGGGCGCCGTGCGGGCGCATGCTGCCGCGCCGTCGGCGGCGGTGCAACTGCTGACCGTGCACGGCGCCAAAGGCCTGGAAGCCCGCGCCGTGGTGGTGGCCGACGCTGACCCCGAAGCCCGCCCGCCGGGCCGCGGCGTGGTGCTGGTGGAATGGGCCGTGGAAGACGCCGCGCCCAGCCGGGTGGCTTTTCTGCACAGCGAATCGCGCATCCCGAAGTCGCTGGAAAGCCTGTGGCTGCGCGAGACCGAAGCCGCCGCCCGCGAAGAACTCAACGGCCTGTATGTGGCCATGACGCGGGCCCGCGAATGGCTGGTCTTCAGCCGCACCGAACCGCACCGGGCGCCCAGCGGCCGTTCCTGGTGGCAGCGCCTGGCTGACGCCGCTGAACGCTGGACGCCCGACGCCATGGTCGCGGCAGCGGCCGATCTCGCGGCTGACGGCGGCAACGC
>JAYVBO010000743.1:0-4891 GCA_043750435.1 Betaproteobacteria bacterium
GCGGGCGTCATCGGCACCGAAGCCGTGGCCAAGGCCGCGCCCGACGGCCACACGCTGATGTTCACCGCCACCTCGCATTCCACAGTGCCGGCGATACGCCCCAAGCTGCCCTTCGACCCGATCAAGAGTTTTGCGCCGGTCGTGCTGTTGGGCACCAGCGCGATGGCCCTGGTGGTGGCGCCGAACGTCGAAGCGCGCACGCTGAAAGAGTTCATCGACCTGGCCAAGTCCAAGCCCGGCAAGATGGACTACAGCACGCCCGGCGGCGGCGGCGTGCAGCACCTGGCGATGGAACTCTTCATGCAGGAAACCGGCACCAAGCTTGTCCACGTGCCCTACAAGGGTTCGTCGGGCGCGCTGACCGACGTCATCGGTGGCCATGTGCAGGCCAGCGTGTCGTCGCTGCAGACCGCCGGGGCGCTGATCAGCGGCGGCAAGCTGCGCATGCTGGCGGTGATGAGCGACGAGCGCTCGCCGGCCTTTCCGGCCGTGCCCACGCTGAAGGAGCAGGGCCTGTCCAGTCTGGTGGTGGACACCTGGTACGGCGTGATGGCGCCCGCCGGCACACCACCCGAGGTGGTGGCCAAGATCAACGCCGAACTCAACGCCCTGCTGCGCCTGCCCGACGTGCGCGAGGCGCTGGCCAAGCAGGGCGTGACGCCCGCTGGCGGTGCGCCCGAGCGCCTGCAGCACCTGGTGACGCAGGACATTGCGCGCTGGACCAAGCTGGTGGCCAGCGCCCACATCAAGACCGAGTGAGCGCCGTCCACACGACCCTCAATACAGCACACAAGGAAGCCCCGCCATGAGCCTGATCGAAGACCTGGTGATCGCCAGCCGCACCTGCGCCGAAGCCGGCGTCATCGACGCCTACGGCCACGTCAGTGCGCGTTCGGAAACCGACTCGAACCGCTACTTCATGGCCCGCCAGGTGGCACCCGAACTCATCGTTGAAAGCGACATCCTCGAATACGACCTGGAGAGCCGCCCGGTGCAGGCCGATAGCCCACCGGGCTACAACGAGCGCTACATCCACGGCGAGATCTACAAGGCCCGGCCCGACGTGATGGCCATCGTGCACAACCATTCGCATTCGGTGGTGCCCTTCAGCTGCACCGATTGCCAGCTGCGCCCCATCTTCCACATGGCCGCCTTCATCGGCCTGGGCATCCCGAACTGGGACATCCGCGAATCACAGGCCGGCAGCGACATGCTGGTGCGCAACAGCACGCTGGGCGCGTCGCTGGCGGCCAAGCTCGGCAAACACCCGGCGGCGCTGATGCGCGGGCATGGTTCGGTGGTGGTCGGCGAAAAGATCCAGATCGCCGTGGGCCGCACCGTCTACCTCGATCACAACGCCAAGATGCAGTTCCAGGCCATGGCCATGACGGGCTACCGCGACAACGCGGTGGTCTACATGGACGACAGCGAGGTGGCGGCCAATGTGGTGTGGCAGCAATATGTGCGCAGCTGGGACCTGTGGAAGAAGAAGTGGCTGCCCAGGCTGGCGGCCGAGAAGGCGGCGCGCGGGTGAGCGGCCGTGGGCGGTCCTGACGCCCAGGCGGTTATGGTGCGGGCATCGTCAACACCCGACCGCCCGCCATGACCGCCACCGCCCGACCTGCAAGCGCCACCGACACTGCCCACCCGGCGCGCCAGGGCATGGCCGCCCTCACGCTGGCTGCCATCGGCGTCGTCTATGGCGACATCGGCACCAGCCCGCTGTACACCGTCAAGGAAATCTTTCTGCCCGCCACCGGCGTGGCGCTGAACAGTGCCAACCTCATCGGTGCGGTGTCGGTCATCTTCTGGGCGCTGATGCTGGTGGTGACGCTGAAGTACGTGGTGCTGATCCTGCGGGCCGACAACCACGGCGAAGGCGGCGGCCTGGCCCTGACGGCCCTGGCCGCCCGCGCCGTGAAAGACCGGCCCGCCCTGCGCAATGCCCTGCTGCTGCTGGGCGTCTTTGGCGCCACGCTGTTCTACGGTGACAGCGTCATCACGCCGGCCATCTCGGTGCTGGGCGCGATGGAAGGCCTGGAAATCGCCTTGCCCGAGCTCAAACCCTATGTGGTGCCGATCTCGGTGGTCATCATCGTGGGCCTGTTCATGGTGCAGCGGCTGGGCACCGGCTTTGTCGGCAAGTTCTTCGGGCCGGTGATCGTGCTGTGGTTCGGCACGCTGGCCGTCACCGGCGTGGTGCAGATCGCCCAGGCGCCGGCCATCCTCGCGGCTTTGAATCCACTCCACGCCTGGGAATTCCTGTCGACGCGCGGCTGGCATCTCTTCGCCGTGGTGGGCGCCGTCGTGCTGGCACTGACAGGCGCCGAGGCGCTCTACGCCGACATGGGCCACTTCGGCCGCAAACCCATCCAGATGGCCTGGGCCGCCCTGGTGCTGCCCGCTCTGGCGCTGAACTACATGGGCCAGGGCGCGCTGCTGATGCGCGACCCGGCGGCGATTGAAAACCCTTTCTACCGTTTATTCCCGCAGGCCTGGCTGATACCCGCGCTGGTGTTGGCCACGCTGGCCGCCATCATCGCCTCGCAGGCCGTCATCTCGGGTGCCTATTCGATGACCAAGCAGGCCATCCAACTGGGCTTCCTGCCGCGCATGACGGTGCGCTACACCTCGGCGGCCGAGGCCGGGCAGATCTACGTGCCGGCAGTCAACTGGTTGCTGTTGGGAGGCGTGGTCGCGGCCGTGCTCGGCTTTGGCAGCAGCACCGCGCTGGCCGGGGCCTATGGCATCGCGGTGGCGTTGACGATGATGATCACCACCTTGCTGACCTGGTTCGTCATCCGCGACGGTTGGAAGATCAACCCGGTGCTGGCCGGCGCGGCCACCCTCTCCTTCCTGTGCGTGGACGCCCTGCTGGTGGCTGGATGCGCGGTGAAATTCTTCGACGGCGGCTGGTTCCCGTTGGCGCTGGGCCTGCTGCTCTTCGGCGTGATGAGCACCTGGTCGCGCGGCCGCGCGCTGCTGATGGACAGCATCCAGAGCGAAGGCCTGGAGCTGCGGCCCTTCATCGAAAGCCTGCACGCCGAGAGCATCCACCGCGTGCCGCGCACCGCCGTCTACGCCGTGGCCAACGCTGGTACGGTGCCGCAGGCCCTGCTGCACAACCTGAAGCACAACCAGGTGCTGCACGAAACCAACGTGATCCTCACGGTGATCTTCGCCGACGTGCCCTTCATCGCTGCCAACGAACGCCTGGTGGTGCAGCAACTGGCCCCAGGCTTCTGGCGCGCCACGCTGCGCTTTGGCTTCATGGACACGCCCGACGTGCCGCTGGCGCTGGCCGTTGCCCAGCGCATGGGCTTGCAGATTCCCGCCTTCGAGACGACCTATTTCCTGAGCCGCGAAACCGTGGTGCCCACGCCGGGCGGCGGCATGCTGCAATGGCGCGAAAGGCTGTTCGCCGCAATGAGCCGCAACGCCGGCGGCATACCGGAATTCTTCAGGCTGCCCGACAACGCGGTGGTGGAGCTGGGCACCCGCGTTCAGATCTGAAGCGGGTTCAGGCGGCGCGGCGGCGGCGCAAGGCGAGCCCAGCCAGGCCGGCCAGCAGCAGCGCTGCGCTGCCCGATTCAGGCACGGCCGACAAGGTCACGGCGTAGGCCCTGCCGTTGTCGCCATAGAACGTGTCGTTGACGACGGCGTAGAGCGAGCCGGAGCTGGCGGCGGTGAAGGTGGTACCCAGGCCGATGCTGAAGTAAGCAGCAGGCGAAGCCGGTGCGGCGGTGAACGTACCCAGCAACGCGCCCAGCAATTGGCCCGAGCCACCGACGCCAAAGTTGGTCGGGCCCACCGACGGGTCATAGGACAGGCCGGCCGGAAAGAAAGTGGCGTAAGGCGCCGCAAAAGCGTAAGTCGGCAAACCATCGGCCGTGAACGTGAGGCCCAGCCCGTTGAAGCCAACGAACAGATCCGCAATGCCGGTCGTGGTGACGGTGTATTGCTGGCCGGCCGCCACGGTGCCGATCAGCGTGGGTGCAGACGACGCCGCGTTGACCGAAACCGCTGAATGGGCTGCCTGTGCAACCGTCAGCGCGGCCAGTGCCAGCCCGAAAGTGCGTGCGAGAACCGTGGTGTGGTTGTGCATAACTGCCTTGTGGAAAGTGGGGGGGGGGGGGTGAGTGGGCGTCGGGCTCCATCGAGCGTCCGATTCCATTCGGACTGCGATGAAGGCGCAATCCCCTGAACTTGGGGCCTGGGCTGCGGGTTCCCCGCCTAGGTTTACGACTGCGTCTTCGCCTGCGCCTGCGCCCGTTCCTTTGCGTAAGCAACAAACCAGTCCACCGCCTGCCCGTTCGCCATCGCGTCGCGGTTGAAGACCCCGGCCGGGTCGGCGCCCAGCAGCAACTTCTTCACCGGCAGTTCCATCTTCTTGCCCGACAGCGTGCGCGGGATGGCGGTGACTTGAAAGATCTCGTTCGGCACATGCCGCGCCGACAGTGCTGTGCGGATGGCCAGCCGAAGGCGCTGGGTCAGCGTGTCGTCCAGCACCAGCCCTTCGCGCAACACCACGAACAGCGGCATGTAGCTGTCGCGGCCCAGGTATTCCAGGTCGACGACCAGGCTGTCCAGCACCTCGGGCTGCACCTCCACCGCGCGGTAAAGCTCGGACGTGCCCATGCGGATGCCATGGCGGTTAATGGTGGCGTCGCTGCGGCCGTAGATGACGGCGCCGCTGGAGCCCGATTCGGGGTGCGGCGTGATGCGGATCCAGTCGCCGTGCCGCCAAACCGCAGGTTTTCCAGGTCCGCCGGGGTACATGTCGAAGTAGCTGTCGCGGTAGCGCTGGCCGCCTTCGTCGTTCCAGAAGTACAGCGGCATCGACGGCATCGGTTGCGTGCAGACCAGTTCGCCCACTTCGTCCATCAAGGCG
>JAYVBO010000744.1:0-4882 GCA_043750435.1 Betaproteobacteria bacterium
GTGCGGATGAAGCGCTCACTGTCCGACAGCGCGTCGTTCAGCCGTTGCAACTGCTCGGTGCGCGCGTTCACCAGTTCTTGCAGGTGGTGGCGGTGGGCGTCCAGTTCGGCGCTTGTGCGGCGCTGCTCTGCTTCAGCAGCGTGGCGTTCGGTGATGTCGCGGCAGGCGCAGAACGCCAAGCGGCGCTTGCCGAAGAACGCGGCGTGGGCGCGCACCTCGACCTGGCGCAGGCTGCCGTCCTTGCAACGCAGCGTGGTGTCGAAGGCCAGGCTGCCCGGCTCTTCGTTCTGCAACACGGGCAGCGCCTTGTCGCGCGTCCAGACCAGATCCCAATCCCAGACATGCAGCGTGGCCAGCTCTTGGGCGCTGTAGCCGATCAGTTCGGCAAAGGCTGGGTTGGCCTCGACCACCGCGCCCGTCGCGTCCAGCACCACGATGCCGTCGCGCGACGCTTCCACCAGCAGCAGCCGGCCCAAGGCCTCTTCGTCAATCGCAGCCGGGCGGCGCGCGCGCCGCAGACACAGCGCGGCGCAGGCCAGCAGGCTGCCCGCCCACAGGGCCGCGATCGCAGCGGTGCCCGCTTCCACCTCGGCGTCCGATACGCTTCAGCCGCCCGCCGGTGGGGCGTCGGGAGCGCCTTCGTCGGGATGAGCCCGCGCGAGGTCGCAGAAGGCTTCGTAGTCGCCCAGGAAGGCGTCGAGCAGGTCGGGGTCGAAGTGGCGGCTGCGCTGGTCGGCCATCACCAGACGAACCTCTTCCATCGGGATCGGCGCCTTGTAGACGCGGCGCGAAATCATGGCGTCGAAGACATCGGCCACGGCCATCAGGCGCGCCGCCAGCGGAATCGCGTCGCCCACCAATCCGTCGGGGTAGCCGCTGCCGTCCCAGCGCTCGTGGTGGTGGCGGGCCACCTGCTTGGCGAAGATCAGGAACTGCACCACCTGCGGGGCGTCGGCCTCGGCCCGCGCGATGGCGTCGGCGCCCAGGGCGGCGTGGGTCTTCATCACCACCCACTCGTCGGGCGACAGCTTGCCCGGCTTGAGCAGGATGTGGTCGGGAATGCCGACCTTGCCGATGTCGTGCAGCGGCGCTGACTTGGCCATCAGCGAAATGCTGTATTCGTCCAGTTCCGCCGAGAAACGCGGGTGCAGCCGCACCCGGCGGGCCAGCGCTTCCACGTAGGACTGGGTGCGCAGGATGTGGTTGCCGGTTTCGTTGTCCCGCACCTCGGCCAGGCGGGCCAGCGCGCGGATGGTCACGTCCTGCACCACCAGGCGGTCGTTCAGGCGCTGCGCCACTTCCAGTTCCAGCGCCGCGTTGTCGCGCTGCAACTGCACGCGGGCGCGTCGCAGTTCCAGGTGGGTGTGCACGCGCGCCAGCACGATGGCCTGGCGCAACGGCTTGGTGATGTAGTCCACCGCGCCCATCTCCAAGCCGCGCTGCTCGTCGTCTTCGCTGTTCATCGCGGTGATAAAGATGACCGGGATGTCGCGCGTGGCGGGCTCGGCGCGCAGGCGTTCCAGCACTTCGTAACCGCTCAGCTGCGGCATCATGACGTCGAGCAGGATCAGGTCGGGTTGCGGCTCTTGCTGCGCCAACAGCAGGGCGCGCGGGCCTGAATTGGCTGCCCGGACGCGGTACAGGTCGCTGAGCAACTCGCCCAGCAGCATGAGGTTTTCCGGGTTGTCATCGACGATCAGGATCGTGGCTTGCGGCATGAACGGAGCCCGTAGTCGGTGTGGATACGCAGCCTGAGTATCGGCCTTGCCGGCCCGCCCCTATTTGCCGCCGAACAAACCCGCCAACCAGCCCTTGAACACGGTCCACATCAGGGCCAGCGCGTTCAGCTCTTTGACAGGGGCCGGCGATGCCGCAGGCGCGGGCACCGGGGCGGACGCAGGCGCTGATGCGCCCTCAGATGCGGCAGATGCGGCAGGCGCGGCAGCCACCACGGCCGCCGCAGCGGCGCCGAAGTTGCCCGCGAACTGCGCCAGCATGGCGTCTGACACCGGCACCAGCAGCCGGCTGCCAAATTGCGCCAGCTTGCCGCTGACGATGATGGTGGCCAGGCCGACCAACACCGAAGTGCCCGGGGTGTCGCCCGCTTCCAGGTGCGCGGTCAGCTGCATCGAGGCCGAAGAACCGGCCTTGTCCGCCCCTTTGCCCAGCATCTGCAGCGAACGCTTTTCAGCGTCCAGGCCCTGCAATTCGATGTCGCCGCCGAAGCTCATCACGGCCGGGCCGACCTTGCTTTTCACGCTGCCTTTGAAGTGGGTCTCGTCCAGCTGTTCGGTGATCTGCGCGCCGGGCATGCAGGCGGCCACGGCACGGATGTCGCGCAGCACGGACCAGGCCTGGTCCAGGCTGGCAGCGATGGGGTAACGCTTGTCGAGTTTGACTTCCATGCGGGCTTCGGATTCGGTGCGGGGTTGAGCAGGGTCGAGCACGGGGGCCGTGCCGCGGGGCGGTCAGGCCCCGCGCGCGCACCAGCGCCGCAGTGCGGCCTGCAGCTTGTCGGCGTCTATGGGTTTGGTCAGAAAGTCGTTCATGCCGGAGATCAGTGCGGTATCGCGTTCCGTCACCAGCGCGGCAGCCGTCAGCGCAATGATGGGCAGTGGCAAGCGCGGACTGGGCAAATTCGCGTTGCCGGCTGCTTCCAGGTCTTGCAGGGCGCCGCTGGCTTCCAGTTCGCGCAGGGCGTGCGTGGCTTCATGGCCGCTCATCACCGGCATTTGCACGTCCATCAGCACGGCGTCGAAGGGCCGGCCGGAGGCGGCGGCACGCTGCACGGCGGCCACGGCTTCGCGGCCGTCCACCGCCTGCGTCACGGCCACCCCCCAGCGTTCCAGCAGGGCCGCGGCAATCATCATGTTGACGGTGTTGTCCTCGGCGATCAGCACCCGCAGGCCGACCAGCGAACGGGGGGTCTCAGGCTCGCTGGCCGGCACGCCTTCGGGCACCAACGTATGCGGCAAGGGCGGCAGCGGCACTTCAACCCAGAACGTGCTGCCCTGGCCTTCAAGGCTGTCGGCGCCCACGCAGCCACCCATCAGCGTGGCCAGTTCCTGGCAGATGGACAGGCCCAGGCCAGTGCCGCCGAAACGTCGGGTGGTGGAATCGTCGGCCTGCGTGAAGGGCTTGAACAGCCGCGCCAGATTGGCCGCCGAAATGCCCGGTCCGGTGTCTTGCACCTCGATGCGCACCAAGGGGTGGGCCGCCCCGCCCGGCCGCCGCGCGCGCACCCAGATGTTGCCCTGGGGCGTGAACTTGATGGCGTTGACGAGGTAGTTGTTGACGATCTGGCGCACGCGCAGCGCATCGCCGCGCACATGGCCCAGCACGGTGGCGTCCAGCTGCACGCGCAAGGCCAGCTGGCGCCCGTCGGTCAACACCGAACAGCTGCGCTGCAAGCCCTGCAATTCCAGCGACAGCTCGAAAGGCGCCGACTCGATGGGCAGCTTGCCGGCTTCGATGCGCGACAGGTCGAGGATGTCGCTGATGATCGCCGCCAGCGACTGCGCGCTGACTTCGATCTGCTCCAGATAGAGCCGGCGCTTGTCGGCGGCCACTTCGTCGTCACGGGCCAGCCGGGCCAGGCCGATCAAGGCGTTCAGCGGGGTGCGCAGTTCGTGGCTGGTGTTGGCCAGGAAAGCGCTCTTGGCCCGGCTGGCCGCTTCGGCGTCATCGCGGGCGCGAGCCAGCGTTTGCTCAAACTGGCGCCTTTCGGTGTCGTCCTGGACGATCCAGATGCAGCCGTCGTCGAGGGCGTGCTCAGTGTTGACCGCGCGCCGGCGGATGCTGGCCGTGAAGGTGCTGCCGTCGGGCCGACGGCCGATGCGCTCCATCTCCACCGCCTCGCCACGCCCCAGCGCAGCCCGCAGGCTCTCGGACATCCTTTCGGCGCCCGCCGCCTGCTGCCAGAGCGCTGCCGTTTCCTGCCCGATCAAGCCGTCCGCCGGCCAGCCGAACATCTGTTCGAAGTGCCGGTTGACCAGCACCAGTCGGCCCTGCCGGGTCACGGCGATGCCGATGGACGCGTTCTGCAGGATGGCCTCGCGCTCTAGGCGTTCGCGCTCTTTCTCGGTCACGTCGCGCGCGTTGATGACCAGGTAATCGCGGTGGTCCATCATGAAACGGGCCGCCGACACCACCAGCTTGACCATCAGGCCAGCCCTGTTGACGAAGGACACCGGCAGGTCGCTGACCGTGCCTTCGCGGCGCACCAGCGCCACGAATTCGTCGCGCGCGGTCGGGCTGCCCCAGACGCCGAGCTCGGTGGAAGTCTGTCCAACGGTCTCGGCGGCCGTCCAGCCGCTGATGCGCTCGAAGCTGCGGTTGACCATGGCGTAGCGGCCGGTGGCCATATCGGTCAGCGTGATCAGGTCGGGGCTGGTGGCCACCAGGTGCGACAGCATCGCCTCGCTGCGGCGCACGGCTTCTTCGGCGGCCAGGCGTTCGGTGTCGTCGACGTAGATGGCCAGCGTGGCCGGCCCGCCTTCGGCATCCACGCGCACGCTGGTGGCGCGCACGGCCACGCGGCGGTTGGGTGCCAGCAGCAGCTTGAAGTCGGTGACCGGCAAGGCCGTACCCAGCGGTTGGCCGTGCAGCAGGTCCATGCGGCGACGGGCGCGTTCGCGTGAATCACCGCTTTCGTAGCAGCTCAGCAAGTCGGTGTTGGCCATGCTGTCGAGGTCGGGCTGGCCGAACAAGGCCAGCGCGGCGGCGTTGGCGTCCAGCACCTCGCCACCGCGGTGCAGCACCAGCGGCGTGGGAATGCGCGAGAACAGCTCGCGGTAACGCGTCTCGGCGACGGCCAGCGCCGACTGCGCTTCCTGCTCGGCGGTGCTGTCGCGCACCACGCCCCAGTAGCCGGTGAAGATGC
>JAYVBO010000745.1:0-4882 GCA_043750435.1 Betaproteobacteria bacterium
CGCCACAAATGGGGCGGCATCTGCAGAATCGCCTCGGGCGTCTTGCCGGCGGCGATCCAGGCGCCGATTTGCGCGTGCTGCTCGTCACTGAGCAGGTGCTGGCTGCGCATGTCGTCCAGCGTCTGCATGGCGGGGCTCCTGGCTTGCGCGCGGCACCGGGAGGGTGCCATGCGCACTAGCATACCGGCTGCTTTTTCATCGGCCCACGCGGCACCCCGTCATGCGCAAACCTTTACTCAAAATCGGGGCCGCCGTGTTGGCCACCCTGCTGTTGGCCGCCACGGTTTTCGTGGTCAATCTGGTCTGGTTCCGGCCCTTCAGCCTGAACCTGTTCTACGAAAAGATCTTCGTCAAGTTCACCCTGCAAAACCCTGAACTGCTGACTTCGCTGGGCATCGCCGAACAGTTCGGCTACCGCCGCCACAACGCCCACCTGGGTGATGAATCGGTGGCCCGGGTGGCGCGCGACTTCGCGGACTGGCGCCAGTACCTGGCCGACCTGAAGGCCTACGACTTCGCCAGCCAGACCCCGGCGCAGCAGCTGTCCACGCGGGTGTTGACCTGGTTCATTGAAAGCCAGCTGGACGGTGAGAAGTACGCCTTCCACGACTACCCGGTGAACCAGATGTTTGGCGTGCAGAACGGCACGCCCGACTTCCTGATCAACCAACACCGCATTGCCGACCTGCGCGGCGCTGAAGACTATCTGTCGCGGCTGGGCGAAGTGGGCCGCAAGTTTGATGAAGTGCTGGAAGGCCTGGCGCTGCGCGAAAAGAAGGGTGTGGTGCCGCCGCGCTTCGTCATCGAACGGGTGCTGACCGAAATGCGCGGCTTCGCCGGCCAGCCGGCCACCGAGAACCCGCTGTACGCCAACTTCGTGAAGAAGGTGGACGCCCTGACGGCCCTGACGCCTGCCGAAAAGCAGGCGCTGTCTGCGCGCTGCGCGCAGACCATCAGCAGCGGCGTGCTGCCCGCCTACCGCAAGCTGATCGCCTTCTTCGACAGCCAGCTGACCCGCGCCACCACCGACGACGGTGTGTGGAAGCTGCCCGACGGCGACGCCTACTACGCCTGGCGCCTGCGCAGCCAGACCACCACCAACATGACCCCGCAGCAGGTGCACGACCTGGGTCAGGCCGAGGTGGCGCGCATCGAGGCCGAGATGCACACCATTCTGTCGGCGCAGGGCCAGTTGCAGGCCGGCGAGACCCCGGCGCAGGCCATGTTGCGCTTGTCGAAAGAGCCGCGCTTCCTGTACCCCAACGACGACGCCGGCCGCAAGGCCGCGCTGGCCGACTACACGAAGATGATCGTGGACCAATTGCAGCGTTCACGCGCCGTGGTGGGCCTGGTGCCCAAGGCGCCCATCGAGGTGCGGCGCGTGCCCGAGTTCAAGGAAAAGACCGCCGCCGGCGCCTACTACAACCCGCCGGCGATGGACGGCACGCGGCCCGGTGTTTTCTACGCCAACCTGCGCAACATGGGCGAGCTGCCGAAGTTCGGCATGCGCACCTTGGCCATCCACGAAGGCGTGCCCGGCCACCACTTTCAAATTGCGCTGGCGCAGGAACAAAAGGGCGGGCCCATCTTCCGCAAGGTGCTGCCTTTCACGGCCTACAGCGAAGGCTGGGCGCTGTATGCCGAATGGCTGGGCACCGAACTGGGCGTCTACAAGGACGACCCCTACAGCGACCTGGGCCGCCTGCAGGCCGAGATGTTCCGCGCAGTGCGCCTGGTGGTGGACACCGGCATCCACTTCAAGCGCTGGCCGCGTCAGCAGGCCATTGATTACATGGCAGCCAAGACCGGCATGCCACAGGGCGAAGTGGTGTCCGAGATCGAGCGCTACATCGTCATGCCCGGCCAGGCCTGCGCCTACAAGGTGGGCATGCTGAGCATCCGCGCCGCGCGCGCGCGGGCCGAAAAGGCACTGGGTCCGCGCTGGAATGCCCAGGCCGAGCAGGCCTTCCACGACACGGTGTTGGGCACAGGCGCGCTGCCCCTGCAGATCCTGGACGAGCAGGTCGACGCCTGGGTCAAGAGCCGGGTGTAACCGGCGCCTCGCGGCAGGCCGCCAATTCATCCACCAGAACCTGCAGAGCGCGCCTGTCCAGCGCGCGAAGTGCTGCGGCCCGGCCCGTGTCTGCCCCTGGCAGAAAAGACGCCGCGCCGAAGTCGCTGAGCAGCGCCCCGCCCTGCCCGTCAACCAGCAAGTTGTGCGCGTACAGGTCGCCGTGGCTGAGGCCGCGCTCGTGCAGATGGGCCAGCGCTGCGCTGGCCGCACGGGCGATGGCTTCGGCCTGGGCTGCGGGCAGGCGCAGGCCAGCGGCGTAGACGTCACGGCTGCAACTGACCATGCTGGGCGGCCCGGCCAGTGGCGCCCACTGCGCCGCCAGGCGCGGCAGCACCAGGCCCTGCGCGCCCTGCGGGTGGCCGTCCAACACGCCCAGCACGCCCACCAGGTGGGGGTGGACACCCGCCGCCAGGCTGGCCGCCATTTCGCTCTGCGGCAGGCCGTCACTGGTGACGGCGCCTTTGAACAGCTTTACGGCCACGTCTTGCGCGGCCCCGTCAACCGCTTGCCACCGCGCCGCGTGGATGTGGCCCGAAGCACCTTCGCCCAGCAACTGCTGCAACTGCAGTTCGCCCCAGGCGATGCGCCGGGCCGGGGCCTGCGCCTGCGCCGCCTGCTCATGCGCCGCGCTGTAGGGGTTGCCGGCGTGCGCCAGCCAGGCCAGGCGCGGCAGGGCCAGCAGCGCGTCGGGCAAAGCGTCGGCCAGGTGCTCGAAATGGTTGGCCGACAGGCGCAGCAGTTCCAAGCGCTGCAGCCGGCCCATGCCGGCCGGCCACAGGCGCAGGCGGTTGCCGGCCAGCATCAGCTTTTGCAGACGGCTGCAGGCGGTCAGGGTCGAGGGCAAGGCCGCGATGCGGTTGTCGGTCAGGATCAACCAGCGCAGCGTGGGCGCCAATGCGGCGGCCGGCACGTCGGCAATCTGGTTGGCCTTGAAGCCCAGCGTGTCCAGGGCCGGCAAGCCGCCCAACACGGCGGGCAGCGCGGTGTAGCGGTTGTTCGAAGCGAACAGCGTTTGCAGCTGCTTCAAGGCCGCCATGCCGTCGGGCAAGGTGGCCAGCGCATTGCCCGACACGTCCAGCACCTGCAGCGTGTCGGCCAGGGCCAACACTTCAGCGGGTAGCTCGGTCAAGCCGGTGCCGCGCAGGTCCAGGTGGGTGGCGCCTTGCAGCGCACCGGCACGCAGGCGGGCCAGGGTCTGGACAGGCGTGGGCGTGGGGGTGGGCGTGGAGGTGGTGGCCATCGACAGCAGCAGCAAGCGGAGCCCGTATTTTCAGCCTCGGGCAGCGGCGCCGGCTCCCTTTCCGGTGAATTTCAGACAACGGGCTGCGTGCTGATTCACCGCCATTCGCTGGCATGGGCTTCTACGCTTGCTGCCATGCCGTCGCGGAACCCGCTGACCGGCAGCCACAAGAAGGAGGAAGCATGTTGGACCTGATGCAAGCGCCGGCGTCGCCTGACGCCACGGCCACCGAACCGCCCGTGCGCAGCCCTGTCGGCGGATCCATCGGAGGGTCGGTCGGCGGGTTGATAGGCACCTCGGCCTACGCCCGCATGCTGGACCTGGTCGACTACGGCCTGCTGCTGGTGCTGGACGGCCAGCAGGTCGGCTATGCCAACCAGACCGCGCTCGCCGAACTGGACGACGGGCACCCGCTGCAGTTGCTGGGCCGTGAACTGGCTGCGCGCAACCCGCAGGACCTGGCCGCGCTGCGCCAGGCGCTGGCCCACGCGCTGCACCGCCGCGTGCAGACGCTGCTGCTGCTGCGCGGCACGGCAGGTCCGGGCGCCGAGGGCCTGAGCGTTTCGGTGGTGCCTCTGGCCGAACCGGGCGACGTGCCGGCGGCTCTGATCATTTTCGGCCGGCGTGCAATGCGTGAGGGCCTGAGCACCGACGCCTTCGCCCGCCAGCACCGGCTGACGGCGGCCGAGACGCGCGTGCTGAAGCTGCTGTGCGCGGGCTGCAGGCCGGGCGACATTGCGGCGGCCAGCGGCGTGCGCCTTTCAACGGTGCGCACGCAGGTGGGCAACATCCGCGCCAAAGTGGGCGTGCGCGACATCGGCGGCATCGTGCGGCGGGTGGCGCGGCTGCCGCCATTGCCTTGCCTGCTCAGGCCGGCGGTCCGCTAGCATGGCGCGTGCGGCCTGCGCGCTTGTGCGCCAGCCCGCGCCGCATGCCCAAACCACGCCGATCCGCCCCCGCCACAGCGCCACCGCTGGACACCGTGACCATGAGTGACGCCCTGCGCGCGCTGGCGGCACGCGGCGAGCCGCGCCTGGTGGCCAAGGGCCGCTTGCTGATCCAGGAAGGCGATGTCGGCAGCACCCTCTTCATCATCATCAGCGGCAGCCTGCGGGCCTTTTCACGCAGCGCCGGCGGTGACCGCGAAGTGACCTACGGGGTCTACCTGCCCGGCGAATACCTGGGCGAACTGAGCCTGGACGGCGGGCCGCGTTCAGCCGATGTGGAAGCCCTGCAGGCCAGCTGGGTGACGGCGGTGACCCGCAGCACGCTGGAAGCCTTCATCCAGGAAAGGCCCGAGTTCGCCTTCGAGCTGTTGGCCAAAGTGATACGCCGCGCCCGCGCCGCCACCATGAGCCTGCGCGCCGTAGCGCTGAACGACGTCTACGGCCGCGTGGCCTGGCTGCTGAACGAGAAGGCCGTGCTGCAGCCCGACGGCCAGCGCGTCACCGGCCCGATGACGCACCAGGCGATGGCCAGCCTTCTGGGCTGCACCCGGCCGATGGTCAGCAAGGTGATGAAGGAGTTGGAGGTGGGCGGCTATGTGGGCTGCGACGCGCACCAGGTGC
>JAYVBO010000746.1:0-2092 GCA_043750435.1 Betaproteobacteria bacterium
GCCATGTACGGACAAGGCGAGATGGCGGTCATCCAGGCCACCGGCCTGCCCTACCGCGAACGTTCGCACTTCGACGCCCAGCAAGTGCTGGAAAGCGGCGGCAGCAGGCCGCACGAGTTGGCCACCGGCTGGCTGGGCCGCGCGCTGGCCAGCACGTCTGCCGGCTCACTGAAGGCTGTGGCATTGGAAACCGCCGTGCCGCTGGTCTTGCGCGGCCCGACCGAGGTGGACACCTGGGCACCGTCGGCCCTGCCCGAACCTTCGGCCGAACTGGTGCAGCGCCTGGAACTGATGTACCGCAACGACCCCGCACTGGCACTGGCCCTGGCCCGCGCGCGCGGCCTGCGTGAAGAGCCGGGCATGGGCGCCAATCCGCAAGACATGGGCATGGCCGGCGGCAACGCGGGCCGCAAGGCCGCTGTGGGCCTGGCCACCAAGGCCGCCGAATTCCTGCAGCGCGGCTCGCAGGTGGCGGTGATGGAGATGGGCGGCTGGGACAGCCACGTCAACGCGGCCACCGCCAACGGCGCGCTGTCGAACAACTTGCGCACCCTGGACGCCACGCTGGCGGCCCTGCGTGCCGGCCTGCTGCCCGGCGGCGTGTGGCAGCGCACCGTGGTGCTGGTGGCCACCGAATTCGGGCGTGAGGTGGCCGTGAACGGCAATGCCGGCGCCGACCATGGCACCGGCGGCGCGGCCTTCTTGCTGGGCGGCGCGGTGCGCGGCGGGCGGGTGGTGGCCGACTGGCCGGGCCTGGCCAAGAAAGACCGCTTCGAAGGCCGCGACCTGCGCATCACCACCGACCTGCGCGCGGTCGTGCGCAGCGTGCTCACCGACCACCTGCAGGTGCCCCGCGCGGCGCTGGATAACAGCGTGCTGCCGGGCAGTGCCGGCTTGGCGCGGCTGGACCTGCTGAAGGCCTGAGCCCGGCGGGCGCCCACGGCGCCGTGGTGCTCAGAGCTTGTCGATGCGCAGCCGGTAGCGTTGGCCCCGGTGGTCGAAGTACGCCGGGTAGCGCTCGGGGTCAGCGATGCGCAGCAGGTCAAAAGCCTCGGCCAGCGGCCGCGTCACGTCGATGCAGCTGTCTTGTGGTTTGCGTTTGCGGAAGTAGGGGCCGGGCTCACCCGACTGGGGGCGCGGCTGCGACTGCGCCAGGTCGCTGACGGCCCAGCTCATCAAGGTCACTTCGGCGTCGAACAAGCGGGCGTGGATTTCGTCGTGCAGCTCGGTGCCATCGAACTCAATCGTCCGCTGTTGCCAGACGTCGCCTTCGTCCAGCTTGTCCACCGCGTCCAGCAAGGTCACAGTGATGGCAGACGCGCCCTGGATGATCTGCCAGACATGCGGCGACATGCCCCGGCCTTGCGGCAGGTCACTGGCATGCAGCACCAGGGTGTGGGCATAGCCGTCGCGCACGGCCTTGCGGATGATCTCGTGGCAGGACACCAGGAACAGCAGCTCGCCGCCCTGCAGCTCGGCCGCGCAGCGCACCAGCTGGATGCGGTGCTGCGCCGCGTGTTCGGCCATCCAGCGCTGCAGCCACGGGTTGACCGGATGCTGCGGGTCGGTACACAGGATGCTGATGTTCATGACGGGCTCAATAGACGTTGGGCGACGCGGCCGGCGCCTTGGCCGTCGACCAAGGCTCGGGCGGCCGCGCTCAAGCCGCGACGCAACGGGGCTGCGGACAGTAGCTTGCGGATGGCCGGCGCCAGGCCGGCTGCGGTCCAGGGTTCGCACGCGGGCGGTGTGTCGGCCAGCGCCAGCACGCCCATGCCGCTCAAGGGCTCCAGCACTGGCCGCTGGTTGGCGGCTGCGACCAGGGCCAGCGTTGGCGCCCCCATGCAGCAGCGTTCCCAGGTGGCGCCGCCGCCAGCACCGATCTGCAAGCCGTGGCGGGCGAAGAAGGCTTGCAGGTCGGGCTGGTCCAGCAGCAGCCTGGCCTGCGGGACCCGTGCGACGGCTTCGGCCAGCGCACGGCCGTGCGGGTTGGCCGAGGTGGTGGCCACTTCGATGGGCCCTTCGAAACCAGCCAGGCCACAGGCTTGCAGGGCCAGCGCGCTGAGGCCTGCGGCGTCGACGCCGCCCATGA
>JAYVBO010000747.1:0-4873 GCA_043750435.1 Betaproteobacteria bacterium
TCTGCACCGGGGATCAGTTCCACGGCGTACAGATGCCAGGCGCTGTGGCGGTCGGCCAGGCGCGCCGGCAGGCGCAATGGCAGGCCGGCCAGCAGGTGGTCGTAGCGGTCGGCCAGGCGCACGCGTCGCGCCTGCTGGGTGCGCAAACGGCTGAGTTGTGAACGGCCCAATGCGGCCTGCAATTCGGTCATGCGGGCGTTGTAGCCCAGTTCGATCTGTTCGTAGACCCAGTCGCCTTCGGGCACTTCGGTCATTTGCGCGGCGTCGCGCGTGATGCCGTGGCTGCGCAGCAGGCGCAGTTGGTCGGCCAACGCCGCGTTTTGCGTGGCGATCAAGCCGCCTTCGGCCGTGGTGATGACCTTCACCGCGTGGAAGCTGAACACCGTGGCGTCGGCCCAGGCGCTGGCCACGGGCGCGCCGCGGTAGCTGGCGCCGGTGGCGTGCGAGGCATCGGCCAGGATGGCGAAGCCGTAGCGGTCGGCCAGCGTGCGCATCTCGGCCAGGTCGGCCGGCAGGCCGGCAAAGTCCACCGGAATCAGCACGCGCGGCAGTTGGTCGTCACGCTCGGCAGCTTCCAGCTTGGCGCGCAAGGCGCTGACGCTGAGGTTGCGGGTGGCGGGGTCGATGTCGACAAAGTCCACCTCGGCGCCGCAATAGCGCGCGCAATTGGCGCTGGCCACGAAGCTGATCGGCGTGGTCCACACCCGCGTGCCCGGGCCCACGCCCAAGGCCACGCAGGCCAGGTGCAGGGCCACGGTGGCGTTGCTGACGGCCACCGCATGCGTGATGTGGTGCATGGCGGCGAAGGCGGCTTCAAAGCGCGGCACTTCTTCGCCCTGCGTCAGAAAGTCCGAGCGCAACACGGCGGTGACGGCGGCAATGTCGGCGTCGCTGATGCTCTGCCGGCTGTAGGGGATGTGGTTCATGGGGCGATCTGCAAAGGTCAGTGCTGGGCCGATGGTGCAACCTCTTGCGAGATCATGTCGCGCAACTGCCCGACGCTGAGGAATTCATCGTTGTTGCCGCTGGTGTAGCTGAAGCCTTCGGCCACGCGGGTGGCGCCGGTGCTGCTGCAGTAGTCGTCCATCGTGAATTCACCGCTGGTCGGCAGGATGGCGAAATACGGCCCCAGATCAACCGTGTTGTAGCTGTCGCTGGGGGTGATCATTTCCTCGTGCATCTTCTCGCCGGGGCGTATGCCGACCACGCGCTGTTCAGCCAGCGGCGCCACGGCCGAGGCCACGTCAGTGATGCGGTAAGACGGAATCTTGGGCACGAAGATTTCGCCACCCCAGGCGTTCTGCAGCGCCCACAGCACCATCTCCACGCCGTCGGTCAGACTGATGTTGAAGCGCGTCATGTCCGGGTGGGTGATGGGCAGCACGCCGCTGGCCCGGCGGTCGGCGAAGAAGGGAATCACCGAGCCGCGGCTGCCCATGACGTTGCCGTAGCGCACCACGGAAAACCGCAGGTCGCGGCTGCCTTTGATGTTGTTGGCGGCGACGAACAATTTGTCGCTGCACAGCTTGGTGGCACCGTACAGATTGATGGGTGCGGCGGCCTTGTCGGTGGAAAGCGCCACCACGCGCTGCACTTTGTTGTCCATGCAGGCCTCGATCAGATTCTGCGCGCCCAGCACATTCGTCTTGATGCACTCGAAGGGGTTGTATTCGGCGGCCGGTACCTGCTTCAAAGCAGCGGCGTGGACGACGATGTCGATGCCTTCCAGCGCGCGCGACAAACGGTTCTGGTCGCGGATGTCGCCAATGAAATAGCGGATGCCGGGGTGCACCTTTTCGTTCAGCGTCTGGGCCATTTCGAACTGCTTCAACTCGTCACGCGAATAGATCACCAGGCGCTTGATGCCGGGGTAGCGCTGCAGCACGGTGTGGGCGAAAGCCTTGCCGAAAGAACCGGTGCCGCCGGTGACGAGGATGGACTTGTTGTTGAGCATGGTTCAGTTCTCGGTGAGGCTAGGTTCTTCAGCCGGGCTGTGCAGCACGGGCTGGGGTTGGGGCTGGAGTTGGGGCTGGGGGCCGGGCTTGATGCGTTCGTCAAACAGCTCGTCGTGGGCGTGGCGGCAACGCTGGGCATAGGCCGCCGCCTGTTCGCCCTGCACACGGCGGTAGTGGGCCGGGTCGGCCAGCAAGGCGGCCACGCCCGCCAGAGCGTCGTCACCGTTCAGCGACTGCACCAGGCCGTCGCGCACATAGGGCGGCGTGATCAGCGTGTCGGCCGGCCACTGCTGCTCACTGGCATGCAGCACCAGGCTGGCGGCGTCCAAGAAGGTGGCCACGCCGCTGGTCATTTCGCCGTAGGCGATGGTCAGGTCGGCTTCGACGGCCACGTCGTCGATGGGCCGCGTGTAGGTGTGCTGGAACCAGGCCGGCGCCTGGCCGAAAGCCCCGGCCACCACGCTGAGCGCCGGTGTGCTGGGCTTCAGGCGCACCTGCAGGTCGGCACCGGCCTGGGCACACAGGGCGGCCAGGCGGCGGTAGAAGCCGACCAGCGGGAAGAAGTCGACATGGCTGATGCCTTCGCTTTGCATGGTGTTCAGCAGCAGGCAGACGCGGCGCGCCGCTGCACGCGGCTGGGCGGCCGGCGTGCTGCGGTAGCGCACCGGCCGCACCGCCACCGGCTGGCCCAGCGTGGTGCGCACGGCGGCGCCGAAGCCCTGCCGTTCCACCGCCGTGACGCGCCGCCCATGCGGCAGCGCTGAGGTGGCGTAGCCCGAATGCGGCAGCACCGTGATGGCGCTGCCCAAGCTGGCGGCCACGCTGTACAGCGGGCCATTCATGCCGGTGTCGTGGTCGCTGACCACGAAGTGCGGCTGGTGGCCTTGCAAGGCGTTTTGCAGCGTCAAGAAGTTCAGCGCCTGCAGGTGGCTGCGGTCGGCCCACAGGGCGGCCTGTTGGGCCAGCGCGGTGCGCTGCGGCACCCAGTGGGCGAGCTGTTCGGTGTAGACGGCCTGCGCGCGTTCGCGGTAGCGCAGGGCACGCGGGTCTTGCAGGCGTTCGGGCAGGTCGGCCATGCGCACCAGCAGCGGGTTGGGCCGCTGCACGGGCACGTCGCAATAGGTGCCGGGTAGGTCCAGGATGTGGGTGAAGCGCGCGCGGATGGCCGCACCGTAGACGGCCGCGTCGTAGAAGCAGGTGGCGATGTGCACCACCGCGTCCACGCCCTGCTCTTGCACCTGGCGCGGCAGGGCCTGCGGGTGCCAGGCCAGCGCGGTGATTTGCGGGTTGTGGAAGCGGCCGGCCTCGTAGCGGTCGATGAAGCAAAAGCGCGCCGGGTCGACAGCCGCCATCTCGGCCGACAGCATCGAGTCGAAATTCATCAGCTGCGCGTTGTCGGGCCGCAGCAGTCCCAGGCGGGCTTCCGGAAACTGCCGGGCCACACACAGGCCGATGGCGCGGGCCATGAAGGCACGCTGCAGCGACAGGTAGACCAGCATCTGGTCCCAGCCGGTGTAGGGCGTGTCGTCGGCCGCGTCGCTGCCGAAAAGGGCACGTCGTTCAGCCGTTAGCAAACGGTCGATCAGCGCCGAACGGTGCAGCGCTTCGCTGTAGACGTCGGCCGGCAAGTCGGGGCTGATGTCGAGGCGGCGCAGCGCGTAGTCGCCCAGGCCGGCCTGCACCGCCGCGTCCAGCGTGCCCGGGTCGGTGAAGAGCAGGGGCACACCGGCGTAGCGCTCACGCTGCGCGGCGATGTGCGGCACGTCGCTGCGCTGCAGGACGAGCACGGCATCGACGGCCATTCCCCGCACGGCCGTGCCCATGTCAGGCGGGCACAACCTTGAACAGGTACTGGAAGACGCTGGCGTCTTCGGCGGCCTGGTCGACGTCGGCGCCGGCGGCGCGGGCCACCGCGCGGATGCCGTCCATCAGCTCCGGCGGCGCGCCTTGCGGCAGGCGGCGGCTCAGGCCGCTTTCAATGCGCCAACCGGCTTGCAGGAACATCTCGACCATGGTCACGCGGGTGAACCAGCGCACATGGGTGCGGTCCAGCAGGCCGCTGTCTTCGTAGCGGAACAGGCCGGTGGCCAGGCGCATCTGCACGCTCCAGTGCTGGGCGTTGGGGATGCAGGCCACCAGGCAGCCGTCGGCGTCTATGCGTTCGCGGATGTTGCGCACCACGCGCCAGGGGTCGCGCAGGTGTTCCAGGCAGTCGCCAAAGACCCAGCAGTCGCTGGGGAAGAGGCTGTCGAAAGTGGGGCTGTCGAAGAGTTCCACATCGCCGGCCAGCGCGCGGTCCAGGCTCTGCCCGGCGACCTCGGCGTAGGCCGGGTCGATGTCCACGCCGCTGTAGTGCACGCCGGGGTTGATGGCGCGAAAGGCCTGCCCCAGCGCACCGTGCATGCAGCCCACTTCAACGACGCGCCGCGCGGTGGGCGGCATCAGCGCCAGCAGGTCGCGGTTGACGACCATGTGGGCGGGCGTCTGCTTCATCAGCGGCGCCTGCGGGGCGGCAGATGCAGCGGCGGGGGCGGTATCGGTTGCGGTACTCATGAACTGAAGTCTGATTTCGCAGAGCCCGCCGCGGTCAGCCGAAATCAAGCGGCAATCGCCCCCATTTCGTTTCGGTGCCGGTCCGCAGCGCAGCGCAGCGCAGCCCGCAACGCCAAACCGGGTCTACCCGAATCGAGGGATATCCCGCCCGCAAGGCAGGCTTAGACTGGACCGACCAAAGACAGGGCCGCTGGCTCGACTGTCCGAGCCCGACAGGCCCTGCGAGGAGACTCGCCGTGCGCCCAACCGACGTGAACGACCCGGAGTACTTCCACAAGGTCGTCGACTGCCAGCATGCCTGCCCGGCGCACACGCCGGTGCCGGAATACATACGGCTCATAGCCCAGGGGCGTTACGACGACGCC
>JAYVBO010000748.1:0-2085 GCA_043750435.1 Betaproteobacteria bacterium
CTGGCCGAGCTGGTGCGCCTGGTGCGCGAATTCAACGGCAACAAGGGGCTGCTGGTGCAGTACCCGGGCTCGCCGGCCATTGCGCGCGCGCTGATGCGCTCGCAAGACCAGTTGCGGCTGTACGAGCTGCACCCCACCGACCACAAGATCCTCGACAGCTACATGGCCGAGGTGCATGGCGTGGAAGTCAAGGCGGGCGACGGCTACGCCTCGCTGAAGTCGCAATTGCCGCCCACCACCAAGCGCGGCGTGGTGCTGATCGACCCGCCCTACGAAATCAAGACCGACTACCTGCGCGTGCTGGCCGCACTGCGCGAAGCGCTGGAACGCTTCCCCGACTGCGTGGTCATCATCTGGCTGCCGCAACTGCAGCTGGTGGAAGCGGCGCAGCTGCCGCAGCGCCTGAAAGCCGCCGCCGACGCCGGCGCCAAGAAGGGCTGGCTGAACATGCGACTGACGGTGGCGCAAGCCGACGCACGCGGCTTCGGCATGCTGGGCAGCAGCGTCTTCATTGCCAACCCGCCGCACACCCTGCACGACGAGCTGCAGCCCGTTCTGCCCTACTTGGCGCAGGCGCTGGCGCAGTTCGACGGCGCACGCAGCGCGGTGGAACGCTCGGCCAAGGCCTGAACGTCGATCGGAACGGACCCCGCATGTTCGGCTTGAACTTCAGGCGCGCGGCCTTTGTGCGCGCCGCGCCTTTCGGCGCCTTCATGGGCCTGCTGTTCCTGCGCCAGATGGCACCGGATGACGGCAGTTGGGGTTTCGACACGCGCTGGCTGTATGGCCTGCAGGTGCTGCTGGTGGGCGGCCTGCTGCTGGCTTGGTGGCGCGACTACGGCGAACTGGGCCGGCAGAGTTGGCCCACCGCGCATGAAGCGCTGACGGCGGTAGCTGTGGGCGCCGGGGTGTTCGCGCTGTGGATACACCTGGACGCCCCGTGGATGACGCTGAGCGTGGACGCCACGCCGGCCTTCGTCGGCCGCGGCGCCGACGGCCAATTGCAGTGGCCGCTGATCGCCGTGCGCACCCTGGGCGCGGCGCTGCTGGTGCCGCTGATGGAAGAGCTGTTCTGGCGCTCTTTCCTGATGCGCTGGGTACAGAACCCGGTCTTCGAAGGCGTACAGCCGGCCGCCGTGGGCCTGCGCGCCATCGTCATCGCCACCTTTTTGTTCGTGCTGGCTCACACGCTGTGGCTGGCGGCCGCTATAGCTGGCCTGGCCTACGCGCTGCTCTACATCCGCAGCGGCAAGCTGTGGCTGCCGGTGATTGCCCACGCGGTTACCAACGGCATGCTGGCGGCCTGGGTCGTGATGACCGGGAACTGGCAGTTCTGGTGAAGCAGCGCCGCGCGGCGCTGCTGCGCTTCGCTAGACGCCGCGCGCCCGGTCGGCCTTGAACTGCGCCACGAAGGCCGGAAAGCGGTCTTCGTCCAACGCCAGGCGCACTTCGCGCATCAGGTTCACGTAGTAGTGCAGGTTGTGAATGCTGGCCAGCATGGGGCCCAGCATTTCGCCGCAGCGGTCCAGGTGGTGCAGGTAGGCGCGGCTGAAGTTCTGGCAGCAGTGGCAACTGCAGGTCGCGTCCAGCGGCGCTTCGCTGTCGCGGTGGCGCGCGTTGCGGATCTTCAAGTCGCCAAAACGCGTGAACAGATGGCCGTTGCGCGCATTGCGCGTGGGCATCACGCAGTCGAACATGTCCACGCCCTGGGCCACGCCTTCAACCAGATCTTCCGGCGTGCCCACGCCCATCAGGTAACGCGGCTTGTTCGCCGGCAGGCGGTGCGGGGTGTGCACCATGATGCGCAACATCTCGTCCTTGGGTTCGCCGACGCTGACGCCGCCCACGGCATAGCCCGGAAAGTCCATCTCGACCAGCGCGTCCAGCGACTCTTGCCGCAGGTTTTCGAACATGCCGCCCTGCACGATGCCGAAGAGCGCATTCGGGTTGGCCAGCTGGGTGAATTCAGCCTGGCTGCGTTTCGCCCAGCGCAGACTCAGTTCCATCGACACACGGGCCTCGCGTTCGGTGGTCAGCTTGCCCTTCACTTCATAGGGCGTGCACTCGTCGAACTGCATCACGATG
>JAYVBO010000749.1:0-2085 GCA_043750435.1 Betaproteobacteria bacterium
ACAGCGCCAGGGTCTTCACCAGCACGCCGCCATCGGCCAGCTCAGCGACGGGCTCTTCAGTGAACTGCCAGTCGCTGGCCTTGGGCATGCCGACAGGGCGGGCGGCCAGGCGGCACTGGTGGTTGACGAGGGTGGCGAGGGTGGCAGTCATGGCGGTCTCCGGAATCTGGTTCGAGCCGGGCATCGTAGTGGCGGCGCCATGGCCGCAGCGTCACCTTTGCGACGGCGCTCAGCCGCCCGGGCAGCAGTGCACTTCCACCGTCACATGCTTCAACTGCGCCACCACGCTCAACCGGGCCCGGTAGGCCGCCGCTGACTGCGGCGCGTCGGCCACCACGGCCAGCGCGGCGCACCAGGCCTGCGCGCCCACTTGCCAGACATGCAGGTCGGCCACCTTGGCGTCGCCGTCGGCTTCGATCAGGTCGCGCACACGCTGCGTCAAGGCCGGGTCTTCGGTGGCGTCGACCAACGCCCGCGCGGTGCCGGCCAGCACGCCGAAAGACCATTGGCCGATGACCGCCGCGCCCAGCAGGGCCACCGCCGGGTCCAGCCAACCCAGGCCGAACCAGGCGCCACCGGCCAGCGCGGCAATGGCCAGCACCGAGGTGAAAGCGTCGGCGATGACGTGGAGGTAGGCGGCGCTGAAGTTGTGGTCGTGGCCATGGCCATGGCCATGGCCGTGGGCGTGGCCGTGGGCGTGGCTGTGGGCTTGCTCGTGCGCGTGGCCATGGTCGGCGTGCCCGGCGTGCGCGGCGTGCGCCTCATGGGCCGCTGGGGCCTTGGCCGCCGGCTTGTTGCCGCGCGCCAGCAGCCACACGCTGGCCAGGTTGACCAGCAGGCCGGCCACCGCCACGCCCAGCGCCTCGCCGTACTGCACGGGGCGCGGGTGGCGCAGGGTGTCGATGCCTTCCCAGGCCAGCCACAGCGCCACGGCCAGCAGCACCAGGCCGCTGGTGTAGGCGGCCAGCACTTCGATCTTCCAGCCGCCAAAGGCAAAGCCCGCCGGCCCGCCGGCCACCGCACGGTGGCTGGACGCGCGCAGTGAAAGGCGATAAGCCAGCACCGCGCCGCCCAGCGCCAGCGCGTGTGTGCCCATGTGCCAGCCGTCGGCGGTCAGCGCCAGCGAGCCTGTCCACCAGCCCACCGCCAGTTCCAGCACCATGGTCACCAGGGTCAGCAGGGTGACGGCCGTCAGCGCGCGTTCGCGCTGGCCCTGGCCCTCGTCGGCGAAGGCGTGGCTATGGGCGTAGGCCTGCAGGTCGTGGGCGTGGCCGGTGGACGGCGGCGGGGCGGTCGGACGGGGATGGGTGTGCGTGGTGCTCATTGCGGGGCCTTGATCAAGGTGGTGACGGTGTATTGGCCGTCGATGCGCGCCGGCACGAAGCGCACCCGGTCGCCCACGGCCAGGTCTTCCAGCACACGGGGCTGGGCGACGCGCCACGACAGGGTCATGGGTGGCATGTCCAGGGCCTTGATTTCGCCATGCTTCAGCGTCACGCGGCCGGCCGCGCGGTCGACCTTGACCACCTCACCCGCCACCAGCGCGGCCTGGGCCTGCGCCGCAGAGCCGAGCCACGCGGCCGCGCCCCCGGCCAGCGCCATTGCCATACCCATTGCTGTGCGCCTGTTCATGACCCGCTCCTTGGCTAGCGTGCAAGTGTGCCGCAGGTGGGTGGACGAGCCAGCCGCAGTGGCAAAGCCGCCCGGCAGCTTCCTACAATCGCCCCAGCTGTTCTTTCACCTCCACGCCCCACCGCCGCAGGCCCGCCCACCCATGAGCACCTTCAACGACCCCGACCTGGCCCACATCACGCCGCGCGACCAGGCCGAGATCCTGGCCCAGGCCCTGCCCTACATCCGCAAATTCCACGGCAAGACCATCGTCATCAAATACGGCGGCAACGCCATGACCGACCCGGCGTTGCAACAAGATTTCGCCGAGGACATCGTGCTGCTGAAGCTGGTCGGCATGAACCCCATCGTCGTACACGGCGGCGGGCCGCAGATCGACGACGCGCTGGCCAAGATCGGCAAGAAGGGCACCTTCATCCAGGGCATGCGCGTCACCGACGAAGAGACGATGGA
>JAYVBO010000750.1:0-4853 GCA_043750435.1 Betaproteobacteria bacterium
CATCCGCTGGTGTGCTCGGCCTTCAACGCCGACTTCGACGGCGACCAGATGGCCGTGCACATTCCGCTGAGCATCGAAGCCCAGATGGAAGCCCGCACGTTGATGCTGGCGTCGAACAACGTCCTGTTCCCGGCCAACGGTGAACCGTCCATCGTGCCGTCGCAAGACGTGGTGCTGGGCCTGTACTACGCCACCCGCGAACGCATCAACGGCAAGGGCGAAGGCATGGTCTTCATGGACCTGCTGGAGTTGCAGCGCGCTTTGGAAAACGGCGTCGTTGAAGTCACGGCCAAGATCTCGGTGCTGTTGACCCAATGGGTCAAGAACGTCGAGACCGGCGAATTCGTGGCCGAAACCAAGCTGACCGACACCACGGTCGGCCGCGCCCTGTTGTCTGAAATCCTGCCCAAGGGTTTGCCGTTCAGCAACATCAACAAAGCGCTGAAGAAGAAGGAAATCTCGCGTTTGATCAACGTGAGCTTCCGTCGCTGCGGCTTGAAAGAGACCGTGGTCTTCGCCGACAAGCTGCTGCAGGCCGGCTTCAAGCTGGCCACCCGCGCGGGCATTTCCATCGCCATTGACGACATGTTGGTGCCCAAGGAAAAGCCGGGCTTGATCGAGCGCGCCGAAAAGGAAGTCAAGGAAATCGAGCAGCAGTACGTCTCGGGCCTGGTGACCGCCGGTGAGCGCTACAACAAGGTCGTGGACATCTGGGGCAAGACCGGCGACGAAGTCGGCAAGGTCATGATGAGCCAGCTGTCGAAAGAGAAGACGATCGACCGCCACGGCAAGACTGTGGACCAAGAGTCGTTCAACTCGATCTACATGATGGCTGACTCGGGCGCGCGCGGCTCTGCCGCTCAGATTCGCCAGCTGGCCGGCATGCGCGGCCTGATGGCTAAGCCTGACGGCAGCATCATTGAGACGCCGATCACGGCCAACTTCCGTGAAGGTCTGAACGTTCTGCAGTACTTCATCTCCACCCACGGCGCCCGCAAGGGCCTGGCGGACACGGCGCTGAAGACCGCGAACTCGGGCTACCTGACGCGCCGTCTGGTCGACGTGACCCAAGACTTGGTGGTGACGGAAGTCGACTGCGGCACGCAGAACGGCATGAACCGTCGCGCGCTGGTCGAAGGCGGTGAAGTCATTGAAAGCCTGCGCGATCGCATCCTGGGTCGTGTCACGGCGGTCGAGGTGTTGCACCCCGAGTCGCAAGAGCTGATGGTCGTCGGCGGCACCATGCTCGACGAAGACTTGATCGACGTGCTGGAAGCAGCCGGCGTGGACGAAGTGAAGGTGCGCACCGCACTGACCTGCGGCACGCGCTTCGGCATCTGCGCCAAGTGCTATGGCCGCGATCTGGGCCGTGGCGGCCTAGTGAACACCGGCGAAGCCATCGGCGTGATTGCTGCGCAGTCCATCGGTGAGCCGGGCACGCAATTGACAATGCGGACCTTCCACATCGGCGGCGCGGCTTCGCGTGCGGCGGTGGCATCCAGCGTCGACGCCAAGAGCGACGGCATCATCGGCTTCAACGCCACGATGCGCTACGTCACCAACGGCAAGGGCGTGCTGATCGTCATCTCGCGTTCGGGCGAAATCGTCATCAGCGACCCGCACGGCCGTGAGCGTGAGCGTCACAAGCTGCCCTACGGCGCCACTTTGAACATCAAGGCTGACCAGACCATCAAGGCTGGCACGGTGCTGGCCAACTGGGACCCGTTGACCCGCCCCATCATCACGGAATTCGCCGGTCGTGCGCAGTTCGAGAACGTGGAAGAAGGCGTCACCGTGGCCAAGCAGGTGGACGAAGTCACCGGCCTGAGCACGCTGGTGGTCATCGATTCCAAGCGTCGCGGTGCCATCAAGGTGGTCCGTCCGCAGGTCAAGCTGCTGGACGCCGCCGGCGTCGAAGTGAAGATTCCGGGCACGGACCACGCGGTGACCATCGGCTTCCCGGTGGGCTCGCTGATCCAGATCCGCGACGGCCAAGAACTGTCGCCGGGTGAAGTGCTGGCGCGTATCCCGATGGAAGGCCAGAAGACGCGCGACATCACCGGTGGTTTGCCGCGGGTGGCCGAGCTCTTCGAAGCCCGTTCACCGAAGGACGTCGGCATCTTGGCCGAGATCACCGGCACCATCAGCTTCGGCAAGGAGACCAAGGGCAAGAACCGCCTGCAGATCACCGACCACGAAGGCAAGGTGCACGAAGAGCTGGTGGCCAAGGAAAAGAACATCCTGGTCCACGAAGGCCAGGTGGTCAACCGCGGCGAATTGGTGGTCGACGGCTCGGCAGACCCGCAGGACATCCTGCGCCTGTTGGGCATCGAGGAACTGGCGCGCTACATCGTCGACGAGGTGCAGGACGTGTACCGCTTGCAGGGCGTGAAGATCAACGACAAGCACATCGAGGTGATCGTTCGCCAGATGCTGCGTCGGGTGCAAATCACCAACTGTGGCGACAGCAAGTACATCAACGGCGAGCAGATCGAGCGTTCGGAATTGCTGGACACCAACGACGCCCTGCGCGCCGCTGGCAAGATCCCGGCAACCCACGCCGACGTGCTGTTGGGCATCACGAAGGCGTCGTTGTCGACCGACAGCTTCATCTCGGCGGCGTCCTTCCAGGAAACCACCCGCGTGCTCACCGAGGCTGCCATCATGGGCAAGCGCGACGAGTTGCGTGGCCTGAAGGAAAACGTCATCGTCGGCCGCTTGATCCCGGCCGGTACCGGCATGGCCTTCCACGACGCCCGCAAGGCCAAGGAAGCCATGGACGAGAGCGAGCGTCGCGCCATTGCCCTGCAGGAAGCCGAGGAATTGGCTGCCGTGCAGATGGCGGGCGTCGATGCGGCCACAGCCGCAGCGGCTGCGGGCGAAGGCGCCGAGTAAGACGGCCGTTCCCTGTGACTGTGCAAGGGCGGCTTCGGCCGCCCTTTTTCATGCCTGCAGGGGCTTCAGTGGGGAGCCGTCACGCGCCAGTCCACAGGCGGGGCTGTATGACCGTCACGCCCAGGCCGCGCGCGCGGCGAGCCAGGCGCAGCAGGGCGCGGTCGTGGCTCAACAACCAGCGGGCGCCAGCGGCAACGGCCAGGTCGAGAAAGACTTGGTCGTCGCCATCGCTGCAGCGCAGGGCGGGCAAGGTCGCTGGCGCCGGCAACAGCTGCGTGTGGGTATCAAACACAGCCAAGGCCTGCTCCCGGTCAGGCGCCCAGCGGGCCAGGTTGTCGTAGCCCAGGGTACGTGCCAGTTCGGTGCGCATTGAGGCACACGCTATCCATTCCACATGCCGTTGTTCGATGGCGGACACCAGCGGCAGCACGGCCGGGTTGCGGAACACCAGCCAATCGAGCACGACGTTGGTGTCCAGAACGACGCGCGGAACAGGGGCGGCAAGCGGGCTCATCATGGGTGTCGTGCCGAGGTCCTTGCCGTCACAGGTCGAGTCGAATATACTAGAAGGCTTTTCGGCGAACTTTGCGGTGTCTGAGCTCTTAAACAACTGAGAGCAACACTCGGCGCGCAAGCCGGGCCTCAGGTCTGAATCGAGTGGATTGCTCTTGCAGCGGCACTTACTTTTCAGGGCGGCCCGTGGTGTCCCGGAAGGACTCAAGTCTGCTTCAAACGGGAACAAGCAACAATGCCAACCATCAACCAGCTCGTGCGCCAAGGCCGTCAGGTCGAAGTCACGAAATCCAAGTCACCTGCCATGCAGAACAGCCCGCAACGGCGCGGCGTCTGCACCCGGGTGTACACCACCACCCCGAAGAAGCCGAACTCGGCCCTGCGTAAGGTTGCCAAAGTGCGCCTGACGAACGGTTTCGAGATCATCAGCTACATCGGCGGTGAGGGTCACAACCTCCAAGAACACAGCGTCGTGCTCGTGCGCGGCGGCCGTGTCAAGGACTTGCCGGGCGTGCGCTACCACATCGTCCGTGGTTCGCTCGACCTGCAGGGCGTCAAGGACCGCAAGCAATCGCGTTCCAAGTACGGCGCCAAGCGTCCCAAGAAGGCCTAATCGGCCGCATTTTGCGGCGGCACTTCTGTAGCCGCCGAGTAAGTGAGCCGCCCGAATGGCCGCTCAAGGTGCAGGTAAAACACCTGTGCCAACTGAAACTGACCAAGGAACAAGTCCCATGCCACGTCGCCGCGAAGTACCCAAACGCGAGATCCTGCCCGACCCGAAGTACGGCTCGGTCGATTTGTCCAAGTTCATGAACGTCATCATGGAATCGGGCAAGAAGGCCATCGCCGAGCGCATCATTTATGGTGCCCTCGAGCAGGTCGAGACCAAGGCTCAGAAAGATCCGCTGGAGATCTTCATGACCGCGCTGAATAACATCAAGCCGATGGTTGAAGTCAAGTCCCGCCGTGTCGGCGGTGCGAACTACCAAGTTCCCGTGGAAGTTCGCCCCGTCCGCCGTCAGGCCTTGGCCATGCGTTGGCTCAAGGAAAGCGCCCGCAAGCGTGGCGAGAAGTCGATGGCTGCCCGTTTGGCCAACGAACTGCTCGAAGCCTCAGAAGGCCGCGGCGGCGCTGTCAAGAAGCGCGACGAAGTTCACCGCATGGCTGAAGCGAACAAGGCGTTCTCGCACTTCCGCTTCTAAATCCCTACCGACGCTGTCCTACGGCCGCCTTGACGGGTTAACACTAACCCGTCGGCGGCCCCTGCATTTGGAGATTCATCATGGCCCGCAAGACCCCCATCGATCGCTACCGCAATATCGGTATCAGCGCCCACATCGATGCTGGCAAGACCACCACCACCGAGCGCATCCTGTTCTACACGGGTGTGAACCACAAGATCGGTGAAGTGCACGACGGCGCGGCCACGATGGACTGGATGGAGC
>JAYVBO010000751.1:0-2080 GCA_043750435.1 Betaproteobacteria bacterium
TCCCGAGCACCGCATCAACATCATCGACACCCCCGGGCACGTCGACTTCACGATTGAAGTCGAGCGCTCGATGCGCGTGCTCGACGGTGCCTGCATGGTCTATTGCGCCGTGGGCGGCGTGCAGCCGCAGTCGGAAACCGTCTGGCGTCAGGCCAACAAGTACAAGGTGCCGCGCCTGGCGTTCGTCAACAAGATGGACCGCACGGGTGCGAACTTCTACAAGGTCTATGAGCAGATGAAGGTGCGCCTGAAGGCGAACCCCGTGCCCATCGTGTTGCCCATCGGCGCCGAAGAGAACTTCACCGGCGTGATCGACCTCACTGTGATGAAAGCCATCATCTGGGACGAGGCTTCACAAGGCATGAAGTTCGAATACCAAGAAATTCCCGCCGAGCTGCTGGCCGAGGCCAAGAAGTGGCGCGAGAACATGCTTGAAGCGGCTGCTGAAGCCAGCGAAGAGCTGATGAACAAATACCTGGAATCGGGCGATCTGACCGAAGCCGAGATTCTTCACGGCATCCGCACGCGCACCATCGCCGCCGAAATTCAACCCATGTTCTGTGGCTCGGCCTTCAAGAACAAGGGCGTGCAGCGCATGCTCGACGGCGTGATCGACTTCATGCCCTCGCCGGCCGACATTCCGCCGGTGCCGGGCACCGACGACGACGACAAGCCGGTCGTGCGCCACCGTACCGACGAAGAGAAGTTCTCGGCGCTGGCTTTCAAGCTGATGACCGATCCCTACGTCGGCCAGCTGACTTTCGTGCGCGTCTATTCGGGCGTGCTGAAGTCGGGCGACTCGGTCTACAACCCGATCCGCGGCAAGAAAGAGCGCATCGGCCGCATCTTGCAAATGCACGCCAACCAGCGTGAAGAGATCAAGGAAATTCTGGCCGGCGACATCGCCGCCTGCGTGGGCTTGAAGGACGTGACCACGGGCGAAACCCTGTGCGACCCGACGTCCATCATCACGCTGGAAAAGATGATCTTCCCGGAGCCCGTGATCTCGCAGGCTGTCGAGCCCAAGACCAAGGCCGACCAGGAAAAGATGGGTATTGCGCTGGGCCGACTGGCGCAGGAAGACCCGTCATTCCGCGTCAAGACCGACGAAGAAAGCGGCCAGACCATCATTTCCGGCATGGGCGAATTGCACCTGGAAATCATCGTCGACCGCATGAAGCGCGAATTCGGCGTGGAAGCCAACGTGGGCAAGCCGCAGGTTGCCTACCGCGAAACCATCCGCAAGATGGTCACCGATGTTGAAGGCAAGTTCGTGCGCCAGTCGGGCGGCAAGGGCCAATACGGCCACGTCGTGCTGAAGATCGAACCGCAAGAACCCGGCAAGGGCTTCGAATTCGTCGACGCCATCAAGGGTGGCGTGGTGCCGCGCGAATTCATTCCTGCGGTCAGGAAGGGCATTGAAGACACCCTGCCGGCCGGCGTGCTGGCCGGCTACCCGGTGGTGGACGTGAAGGTCTCGCTGATCTTCGGTTCCTACCACGAGGTGGACTCGAACGAAAACGCCTTCAAGATGGCGGCTTCGATGGGCTTCAAGGACGGCTGCCGCAAGGCGTCGCCGGTGATCCTGGAGCCGATGATGGCCGTTGAAGTGGAAACGCCGGAAGACTACGCCGGTGGCGTGATGGGCGACTTGTCGTCACGTCGCGGCATGGTGCAGGGCATGGACGACATGCCTGGCGGCGGCAAGGTCATCAAGGCCGAAGTGCCGTTGTCGGAAATGTTCGGCTACAGCACCACGTTGCGTTCGATGTCGCAAGGCCGCGCCACCTACACGATGGAATTCAAGCATTACAGCGAGGCGCCCAAGAACGTGGCCGACGCCATCATCACCGCGCGTGGCAAGTAAGCAATAACGCATCGGTCTTCGGCGAGCCGCCGTCTGCTGCCAGTGGCAGACGAATCAACGGCCCACCGGAAACCTTAAACCCCTCACTGGCACTGCTCTTTCTTTGGAGAATTGAAAAATGGCAAAAGGTAAATTCGAACGGACCAAGCCCCACGTGAACGTGGGCACCATCGGTCACGTGGACCACGGCAAGACGACGCTGACGGCAGCGAT
>JAYVBO010000752.1:0-4836 GCA_043750435.1 Betaproteobacteria bacterium
GCGCCTGCACGGCCCACGCTGTCCAGCAACCCGGTCATGCGGCGCCGGGCGTGTGCCAAAGGTGCGCGGTCGGCCTCAGCCGCGCGCAAGAACAGGTTCATCGGGTAAGGCGCCGCAGCGTCGAAGACCACCGAATGGCCGGCCACCCAGTCGACCAGTTGGCCGGGGCTGTCGGCATCGCCGGCGGCGACGGTGACATCCAGCCCCGCCAGCGCCTCGGCGCGCGGCTGGCGCGTGGCGGCGGTGACGCGCCAGCCGTGGGCCAGCAGTTCGCGAACGATGGCCTGGCCGATGTGCCCGGTGGCACCCAGCACCAGCGCGCGTGGCGCCTGGTCGGTCAAGCCATCAGCTCGGCGAGCAAGGCGCTGGCCTCGCGGTGGTCGGGGCTGCCGTGGGCCAGCGGGCACTGCTGCAGCGCGTCTTGCAGGGGCTGGCTGGCAAGCCGCAGCTCGCCGCCGGGCGCCAGCGCGCGTGCCAGGTTCATGGCGGCGCGCAGTTCCAGGGTGTGGGCGCCTTGCTGGCGGGCGATGTCGATGGCGCGACGCCAGTCCGGCTCGCCGGCTGCAGCCGAATTCGCCTGCTGTGCCAGCAAGCTGGCGCGCTGGTCATGCAGCGCGGCGTCGTACCAACGCTCGCCATGGCTGGCCGCATGCGCGATGGCCCGGTTGACCGCCAGCAAGGCGTCATCGAGCTGTCCCGTGGTGCGGTGCGCGTCCGCCAGACCCGCCAGGAAGAAGCCGCTGCACACTTCCGCGCCCGCGGCATGCCAGGCCGGCAAGGTCGAGCTGATCAGGGCGATAGCTTCCTGGGCCTGTCCGGCATCGCCCAGACCGGCCTTGGCCACGCCCAGTTGCATGGCGCTGGAGCCCAGCCAATCCGCGAAGCCGTGGCGCTGTGCCAGCTCGATGACCTTGCCGGCGTACTCGGCTGCGCGCAGCGGGTTGCGGGCCAGGTTTTCGGCAAAGGCGGCATAGGTGTAGGCCACGCAGATGCCGAAGGGCCGATTCAGGCTCTCGGCGTGGCTGATCGCGGCGTCGCAGTGCGCGCGCCCCGCAATGTAGTCACCCCTCAAGATGGCCAGGCCGCCGAAGAACGCCAGGCCGGCCACCAGTGGGTCCTGCGGCGTCGGGTAGGCGTAGCGGCTCGCCGCCGTGTCGCGGTAGATCTGCCTGGCGCGTTCGAAGGCGGCGCACGCCGGGTCGAACTGCCCGGCAAAGCCGTAGGCATAGCCCGACATCACTTGCGCCTCGACATGGAACTCATCGCGCTGGGCTTCGCCAGCGATACGCGCGCACTGGTCGGCCAATTCGCAGGCCGCTGTCATGTCGGCGCGCACCAGGTAGGTCACGCTCAGCGCACGCAGCACCCAGAAGAACTCGTCGGTGTCGCCGACCTGGCTGCACAAGGCGCGCGCGCTCTGGTTGCAGGCTTCGACCTCGGGAGCCGCGAAACCGCGCGTTGCGGCCAGGCTCATGCCCAGGTGCACCCGCAGCTTCAGTTCCAGCCGGTGGCGCACGCCAATGTCGCTCAGGCCGGCGGTCAGGCGCAAGCCCTCGTTGAAGTGCTTGCAGGCCTCGGTGTGGGCCGCGCTGGCGCTGGCCTGCAGGCCGGCTGCCAGCAGGTAGGGCACGGCCCTGTCGATCTGGTCGGCCTCGATCAGGTGATGGGCCAGCAGTTCGGGCCCGCGCAGCGTGGCCTCGGGGTCGGCTTCCAGGATCTGCGCGATGCGGGCGTGCAGGCCCTGCCGGCGCGGCCGCAGCATGGTGGCATAGGCGGCGTCCTGGATCAGCGCGTGCTTGAAGGTGTAGACCACGTCGGGCGGCAGCCCCCGGCTGTGCAGCAGGCCGGCCTCGGTCAGCCGGGCCAGCGAGGCGTTCAGCTCGGCGGGGGCCAGCGTCAGCAGCGCGGCAAGAGTCTGGTAGTCGAAGTCACGCCCGATCACCGCGCCGGCCTGTGCCACTTCCTTGACCACCGAGAGCCGGTCCAGCCGCGCCAGCAGCGAATCGTGCAGCGTGCTGGGGATGGTCATCGATCGCATCGAGCCGGTTTGCACGAAGTGATCGGACTCTTCGCGCAGCAGGCCCGATTCCATCATCGCCTTGGTCAGCTCTTCCACGTACAGCGGTATGCCGTCGCTCTTCTGCAGGATGTGTTCCAGGATCTCGGGCGGCAGTGCCTTGCCGCCGGCGTGGTGCTCGACGATGCACGAGCGGTGGTGCCGCTTCAGCAGGCTCAGTTCCAGCGTCAGCGCATTCGGCTGTTCGTGCCAGGGCGGCTCGAATTCCGGGCGGCTGGTGGCCAGCAGCATCACGCGCGCGGCGCCGATGTTCAGCGCCAGTTGGTGGATCAGGCTGAGCGTGCTGGGGTCGGCCCAGTGCAGGTCTTCGAACAGGATCAGCACCGGGTGGACGCGGGCCAGGCCGGTGATCTGCGCCTGCAGCGCGCGCAGCGTCAGTTCGCGTTGGCGGTCAGGGCTGTCGGCGATGGCCGGGTAGCGGCCCCCGGTCGGCAGCGACAACAGCGCCGCCATGTAGGGCACGGCGGCCGTCACGTCTTCGGCGGGCAGACCGACCGACATCAGCGTGACCAGCTTGTCGAGCCGGGTCTTCGGGGTGTCGTCCTCGGACCAGCCGGCGGCGTGCTCGATCTGGCGGATCACCGGGTACAGCGCGGTGTTCTGGAACTGCGAAGAGCAATAAAAGCGCAGCAGGGCCGGCGACTGTTCGGCAGCCGCTTCCCGCACCGCTTCGCACAGCCGCGATTTGCCCAGCCCCGCCTCACCGCGCAAGGTGACCACGCGGGCCTCGCCGGCGCAGGCCGAGCGCCAGCTGTCCAGCAGCGCTGGAAATTCGATCTCGCGGTCCACCATCGGCGGCAGCGGCAGGGCGCCGTCCAGGCCTTGCCCCATCGCCTCGACCGCGCGTTCGCCTTGCACCCGCCAGACCGGTATGGGTTCATCGAAACCCTTGAGGGCCTGCCGGCCCAGGTCGATGCAGCGAAAGCGCGAGCCCAGCAGCTTGTGCGTGCTGGCCGCGACGATGACTTCGCCGGGCAGCGCCAACGACTGCAACCGCGCGGCCAGATTGGGCGTGCTGCCGACGACCGACTCTTCGCGCGAAGCGCCCGCGCCGATGACTTCGCCCACCACCACCGTGCCGGTGGCGATGCCCACGCGCAAGCGCAGGCGCACGCCGCCGGGCAAGGGCTGCAGCGCGGCCACGGCGGCGACCAGTTCCAGCCCGGCGCGCACGGCCCGCTTGGCGTCGTCTTCGTGGGCCTGGGGGTAGCCGAAGAGGGTCAGGATGCCGTCGCCCATATAGCTGTTGACGAAGCCCCCCTGACGCTCGATCACCAGGCCTGCAGCGGCCTGGAAGGTGCGCAGGACGACGCGCAATTCCTCGACGTCGAGCGAGTTCGACAGGGCCGTGGAGTCGGCGAGGTCGCAGAACATGATGGTGATCTGGCGCCGCTCGGCCTCAGCACGCGGGGCCTCGGCGGGCAAGGCCCCCGGCGCCGGCACGGCAGCGGCGCCTGGGCCCTGCCAGACCAGCACCGTGCCGTCCTCTTCACGGGCCACCCGCTGGCCCAGGATCAATTCCTGCTTCAGGTCGGCCAGGGCCTGATCGTCCAGGTCGAACTGGCGCTTCAGGGCGGCGCCGGTGATGCGCTGCTTGCGGCGCAGCAGCTCAACTGCTGCATCAAGGATCTGCTCGAAAGTCATAGCCGCTATCGTGATGTGTGACGGTTTGTTGCCTATCCAGGCAAACACCCAGGGACAGCGCAGCGATCGGGTCTTGGACTAGGGCCGGGCCTGTGCCAGCCGCGCGACGTCGCGTGGCGCCACGTACTGCAAGACGGCGCGCTGGCCGGGCATGACCGTGACGTTGAGCCCGCGGAGCGCGTAACCCAGCAGGGCCGCGCCGCCTTCCAGCGCCTGTCGGTTTTGCGGCGGACCGAAGCGCTGGCGCACGTCGTCTTCGCTCAGCCGCGCCACGGGGATGAAGCTCAGCCCGGTCAGCAGCGCCTTTTCCGCCTCGGCCTGGTCGGCCACCCGCAGCGCGAAGCGGCGCACCCCGCCGTCCATGGGCGCACTGCCGGTGCTGCCATCCCGCCAGCGCTTCAGCGTGTCGGCAGGCACGTCGAAAGCCAGCACCAGCCGCCCCGCGACGAAGCCGGCGTTGAAGGGCTCGGCCAGCGCCTCCAGCACGCCGACTTCACCCAGGCGGGCCACCAGCGCGACCTGCAAGGCGTCGCCCGTGCGCCGGCGCACGGCGGCCAGGGTTTCGGCGCCCAGGTGCAGGCCCATCACGCGGGACGTGCCGTCGGCCAGCACGTCCACCTGCCAGGGCAAGCCTTGGCGGGCGGCGGCTTGCGCTGAAGGCGGGGTTTGCGGTGCGGGCGGCTGCAGCAGGGCCCGAACCGCCAACACCGCAGCCAGGGCCACGGCTGCGACCGCAGTGGCCCCGGTGGCCCAACGGTTGCTTGGTTTCATGCGGCGATTGTGGGTGTGCCGGCGCACAGCGTGCGCGCCGGTGCCCCCGCATTACTCCGCTGGGCGTCTTCCCCTACAGCCTGGACAACCCCGACTTCCGCGCTGAAGGCACCTTCAACGAAAACAACATCCGCGGCTACGGCCTGCGTGGGCGGCGGGTGTTCGATTCCGGCTGGCAGACCGCCGAACGCGGCTGGGGCGCTGGTGGCAGCAGCGCCATGCGCTTGCAGATGCACGCCACCGACCCGCAAGTGCTGGAGCCGCGCCTGGGCCACGTGGCCTCGGAAGGCTGCATCCGCATCCCCGCCACGCTGAATGTCTTTCTCGACCAGCACGGCATCCTG